>JBCDEN010000181.1:0-7161 GCA_039179715.1 Pseudomonadota bacterium | reverse complement strand
CTTGACCGGCTTCGCCGGGACTTTCCCGACTTGCTGCTTGTCCTCGTGCCAAGGCACCCGGCGCGCGCACCCGAAGTCACCCGGGCGGCCCTTGAGCGCGGTCTGACACTCACCGCCCGCAGTTCCGCCGAACCGGTGCGTCCTGAAACTGACGTCTTCCTGGGGGATACACTGGGCGAAATGGGGCTGTTTTACAGGCTCGCTCCGGTTACCTTCCTGGGTGGATCGTTCGTTGACGTCGGTGGCCACAATCCGGTTGAAGCGGCCTTGGCCGGCTCTGCATTGATCACCGGACCAAGGGTTGCCAACGCGCGCGGCGTCTACAAGGATTTCTGGACAAGGGGCGCTGCGGTCCGGGTCAGTGAGCCCGGAGACCTTGCCGACAGTGTCGGCGCGCTTCTGAAAGATACAGGCAGGCTCACTGGGCAAGTTGCAACAGCAAGGTCGCTCGTTGAGGCGGGACGCGGTGCCCTTGAAAAAACCCTGGAGCTGTTGAAACGCGTTTTGAACGATGCGGGCAAGGGACGGCATGCGGAACCGGAAGATGAAAAGAGCACCTGACTTCTGGTGGCAGCGGACCTTGCCGCCTCTGGCGCATCTTCTAAAGCCTGCCGCCTGGCTGTATGGCCGCGTGTCCGGTCGCAGAATGCACCGGAAACCGAAGGCGAGGAGCCGGCTGCCCGTTATCTGCGTGGGGAACTTTGTCGTCGGCGGCACCGGAAAGACGCCGTTTGCGATCGAGCTGGCACGCGTGTTGCGGGCCGATGGCCTCACCCCCGGATTTCTCCTCAGGGGATATGGCGGGCGCAACAAGGGACCGCTGCTTGTCGACCTGCAAACGCATGATGCGGAAGACGTTGGCGACGAGGCGCTGCTTCTGGCGGCACATGCACCGACAGTGATTTCAGCCGACAGGCCGGCCGGCGCACGCCTTGCCGAGGAACAGCCGATAGACCTCCTCATTATGGATGACGGCTTTCAAAACCCCACCCTTGCCAAGGATCTGAACCTGGTTCTGGTCGACTGCAGCACGGGATTCGGCAACGGTCTTTGCCTGCCCGCAGGTCCCTTGCGTGCTCCGGCGCAAGTCCAGATCGTGAAAGCCGATTGCCTGATCCTGATCGGCGGAGGTGACGAAGCCGACGAGGCTGTTCACCTCGCCGGGCGCAAGGGTCTGCCGCTCGTGCACGCTTATGTGCGGCCTCAGCCGAACGATGCGCTTCAGGGCCAGGGCCTGTTCGCCTTCGCCGGCATCGGGCGCCCGCAGAAGTTTTTCAGGTCACTGACGGAAATGGGCTACAGGGTTAAGGAAACCCGGGAATTTGCCGATCATCATCGGTATTCGGAAACAGACGCACGCGCGCTGCTGACGGAGGCGGAGTGCGAGGGCCTTCAACTGGTCACCACCCGAAAGGACGCGATGCGCTTTGCGTCCGCGGATACGGAACTGTTTCGCTGGTTGACCGCGCAGACACAGGTGCTGGACATTGCAATGAATATCGATGACCCGGATCGCCTGATCGCGCTTGTCCGGGAAAGGCTGCGTGCGAAATCCTTCGACGAGCCGCCGCGGCCTTAGCGGTTTTCCAGATACCGCTTCATCGACGCTTTCGCGTCGACATAGGCTTCCTGGTGCTCGACCGACCAGTATTTGAGTTCGTCCAGCGGAATGGCCGCCCCGGTAACAGCGCAACGCACGAATGTCCCCGGCGTTTCCACCTGGTAATCGCCATCCAGGTATCGGACGCGGGCTTCACTTGGTATTCGTGGGTTTTCGTAGCGGTTCATTGTCAGCGGCTGCTTGTCGGGTTGTGCGTGCTTGCACCTGTCTTTTACGGCAGATCTGGGCTTTCCGGCAAGCCATGGCCAGGACAAACGAAGCAAAAATTTTCCCGGGAAGACTCAGAAGGCTGGCGTTGACCGGCGATCGCGACTGATGAGATACCGGCAGCGCGACATGACGACCGCCCATTCCGGCAATCCCTGTTTGACGCGGAACATTTCGGCAGGACGGTCCTTGCGGCAGGTCTCGATACTTGTCCAGCGCTTCGTGTCCACGGACATGTCCTGGCAGATCAGAAGATCCGGCTGACAGGCGACCAGATGCATGGCAACGAGGATCGCGTTCATTTCGTGGCTTTCCGCTCGATGTGCGCGGCGCCGTCTTTCGAGCCGAAGCTGCCCCGTATGACGTTGTCTGCGCCCTGGTCCTTTTTGGCGGGTGGTCCGGAAACGGACCCGCTCTTTGACAGCGCCTCAAGCAGCGCGGGATGAAGTCCGTCGCCACGCTGCGCGGCCAGATCATGAAAGGCATTTGCGGAACGCCCGATCGGCGTCATGAAGAACTTGGACATAGCAACCCTCGTTCCGCGCGTATCAGCGCGGATATCGCTCGATTTTTCAGTGGATTGGCTAGGTCACTTGTCGCGCTTGGCTGCGTTGCCGCAGGAGCGGCAACGATTTAAAGTGGAGACTTACACTCAAGTTAAAACCGGCTCAAGTGGATTTTCCAGCTTTTCATGTGAAAAACGGTCGCATTGTCCCTATGTTCTCTGGAACGAGGAACCCGGTCTGCTGACGGCAGCAGGCCAGCGCGCGAGAATGCGGGCAAGGACAGGATACGTACATGACCCTTTCAACGACCGATCTCATCGAAACGTCAGGCCTTGGTTTGGATGCTGCCAAAAAGATCACGCAGGAGGCACTGTCCGGGGCGGATGACGGCGAGCTGTTTGTCGAATACCGGCAAACCGAAGGGCTGGTTTTCGACAATGGCCGGCTGAAGGGGGCAAATTACGATACCGCGCAGGGCTTCGGCCTGAGGGCCGTCGCCGGTGAAGCGGCCGGCTATGCGCACGCCGGTGATATCTCCGAAGCGGCCCTCAAGCGCGCAGCTGACGCCGTGAGCGCTGTCAGGAAGGGGTATTCGGGCAGCTACGCGGCGGCACCGGCGCGGACGAACCAGTCGCTCTACACCGATGCCAACCCGCTCGGCGGCCCGGACTTTGAGGAAAAGGTGAAACTACTGCAGGAGATCGACTCCTACGCAAGGGCAAAAGACCCGCGTGTCCGGCAGGTGACGGCGTCGCTGGCCGGTTCCTGGCAGGTTGTGGAGATCCTGCGTGCAGACGGGCACCTCGTCCGCGATGTGCGCCCCATGGTGCGGTTGTCCATTTCCGTTGTAGCCGGCAACGACGAGCGCCAGGAAAGCGGCATGTTCGGCTGCGGTGGCCGTGAGGGCTTCGAGCGCTTCATAACCGCCGAGAACTGGCAGGGTGGTGTCGACGAAGCGCTGCGGCAGGCCCTTGTAAATCTTGAGGCGGTACCCGCGCCCGCCGGGTCCTTTGATGTCGTGCTCGGCCCGGGCTGGCCCGGTATTCTGCTGCACGAAGCCGTCGGTCACGGCCTGGAAGGAGACTTCAATCGCAAGAAAACTTCCGCATTCGCGGGGCTTATGGGTGAACGTGTCGCGTCTCCGGGCGTCACCATCGTCGATGACGGAACCATCCCGGACCGGCGCGGTTCGTTGAGCGTCGACGATGAGGGCACGCCGGCAAGCCGCACCGTCCTGATCGAGGACGGCATCCTGAAGGGATACATGCAGGACCGCCAGAACGCCCGCCTGATGGGCATGGAACCGACAGGCAACGGCAGGCGCCAGTCTTTTGCGCATATCCCGATGCCCCGCATGACCAACACGGTGATGATGTCCGGCGACAGGGATCCGGAAGAAATTCTGCAATCGGTCAAGGACGGCATTTACGCGGTCTCTTTCGGCGGCGGCCAGGTGGACATCACTTCCGGCAAGTTCGTTTTCTCCTGCACCGAAGCCTACCGGATTGAAAACGGCAAGGTTGGCGCACCGGTGAAGGGAGCGATGCTGATCGGCAACGGCCCCGATGCGCTGACACGGGTCGCGATGATCGGCAACGACATGAAACTCGACCCCGGCATGGGAACCTGCGGCAAGCAGGGTCAGGGCGTGCCGGTCGGGGTCGGCCAGCCCTCCATGCGGATCAACGAAATGACGATTGGCGGCACCGCGGTCTGAAGGGAGCGTTGGACTGAAGATGCCGCAGATCAGGTTTGTCATCTTCGACATGGACGAGGTGCTCTATGACTACGATCATGCGAAGCGCCTCGGCCTGCTGGAGAAGCTGACCGGCCGCCCGGCCTCTGAAATCGATGCCGCGCTATGGGGCGGACCGGAAGAAAGCCGTGCCGAAGCGGGCTCTCCGCCGACGCCCGAAGGTTATCTTACCCAATACGCGCAATTGCTCGGATATCCGATCGATTTCGACACATGGGCCGATATCCGTCGGCAAATGATGCGTCCCCGGCCGGACGTTCTCGATCTTGTGCGCCGTCTCGGCAAAAAAACCGATCTGGCGCTGCTGACCAACAATGGCATGCTGCTCAAGCCAGCTCTGCCGGTCTGCGCGCCTGAAGCCGCCGCGATATTCGGCGAAAAGGCACATGTGTCGGCCGAGTTCCGGGCCAGGAAGCCCGACCCGGTCATTTATCACCGCATATGCGGGAAATACGGCTACGAACCAACCGAGAGTGCCTTCGTCGACGACCGTAAAGCCAATGTGGACGGCGCTGAACAGGCCGGCCTGACCGGGCATGTCTACACATCCCACGATGAGTTGTTGAGGTTCCTGGAATTTCATGGCCTCGTGTGAAGGCTGGGGATATGTCGCAGGACCAAAGCCGGTGGCCTGCCGGTTGTTGCTGAGGCCGGTCTCTTCGCGCTGCCCCCGATTTTGCCAATTGCCTTCAAAATCCGCAAAACCGCGCGGAAATCTTTAATCTTTGTCAAAGCCAATTGCTCTATCTTAGCTAAAATCTAATCAAATCCTGCTTTGATCGACGGGGAACAAGGGGATTACGCCGGGGCGACGTTAGGAGAAGGGATGGCAGCAGAGGCCGCACCTCCGTTTTTTGCTGAAGCGATCGTGTTTCTGGCAGCCACCTGTGTCGCCGTGCCGATTGCCAAGCGTCTCGGCCTCGGCTCCGTCGTCGGCTATCTGGCCGCCGGTGCCGCGATTGGTCCCTACGGTCTGCAACTGCTTGGTTCGGGCGAGGATGTCCTTGATGTCGCCGAGCTGGGTGTCGTTCTGCTGCTGTTCGTGATCGGCCTGGAGCTTGACCCCAGGAAACTCTGGCGCATGAAGCGGGACATATTCGGACTGGGAACCGCCCAGGTCGTCCTGACCGCGGCAAGCCTGTTTGCGGTTGCAAGACTGGTTGGAATGCCCTTTTCGACGGCCTTGGTGGCCGGGTTCGGGCTTGCACTGTCGTCAACCGCATTCGCCCTTCAGATCCTTCAGGAACGCGGTCAGTTGTCGTCGCCCTACGGGCAGCGTGCCTTCGGCATTCTGCTGCTGCAGGATATCGCCATTGTGCCGCTTCTGGCGATGGTCGCGATCCTGGCGCCCGGGGAAGGCCCGTCAACAACGGCGGAAATCGCGACTGAAATTCTTATCGTTCTGGGGGCGGTGGCAGCGGTTATCCTCACCGGACGCTATCTGATATCCCCGATCTTTCTGTTTCTGGCCGCCAGCCGTGCACGGGAAGTCATGCTCACGGCGGCGCTCCTGGTTGCGCTCGGCAGCGCCGGGATCATGCACTCGGTGGGGCTGTCGATGGCCCTGGGTGCCTTCCTGGCCGGTGTTCTGCTGGCTGAATCGAGCTTCAGACACACGCTTGAAGCGGATATCGAGCCGTTCCGTTCGCTTCTGATGGGTCTGTTTTTCGTTGCTGTCGGCATGTCGCTCGACGTCTCGCTCGTGATCGGGAACTGGCTGATCGTCGCAGCCGGCGTTGCCGTCGTGATGGGGCTCAAGGGCGTGTTCCTGTGGGGGCTGTCCAGAAGCACGGGATCGTCGAATTCGGACGCGATGCGCATCGCCGTGACGCTGCCGCAGGGCGGAGAGTTCGCATTCGTGCTCTTCACCGCGGCCGTCAGCAACAGTCTTTTGGACTATCAGACCGCTAATCTCCTGAACGCCATTGTCATTCTCACAATGCTGCTGACGCCGCTTGCCTGTCTGGGGCTTGACCGCCTCGCGGCGCGGGCCAAGGCTCTCGGTGTCGAAAACCCGTCAATCGAGACGTTCGAGGAGGCGGCTCCGACCGTGCTTGTTATCGGTTTTGGCCGTTTCGGGATGGTGGTCGCGCAGATCCTGACGTCCGAGGGACTGGAAATCACCGCCATCGACAACCGGCCCGACCGGATCGATTATGCGCGAAAGCAGGGCTACAAGGTCTTTTATGGCGACGCAACGCGCGGCGACATTCTCGCGGCCGCCGGCGCCGGAAAGGCTGCCCTTGTCGCCATGTGCATCGAAAACGACAAGATCATGGCCAGAGCCATTGATGAGATCCGCAGCGGTTTCCCCGACGCCCTGATTTTTTGCCGCGCGACAGACCGGGCGCATTTTCTGGATCTCACCAGGCGCGGCGTTGATTACCAGATCCGCGAAACCTTTGAATCCAGTGTTGTCTTCGGGCGCGCGGCGCTGGAAGCCCTCGGCACGCCGCTCGACCGGATCGACCAGATCGAGGAGGATGTGCGCGCAAGGGATCAGGAGCGTCTTGCCGTCCAGATGCAGGAGGGGATGTTTGCCGGTTCGGACCGGCTCCACAAGGTGACCCCGCGAAGACGCGCCGACGACAGGCGGGACGCATCTGCGGAACACGGCGAAACCGCCTGAACGACGGGCGTTACTGTCCGCCAAAGGCAGGCGGCCTCAAGGCAGGGTGTCGAAACCGTCGGAAAATCCGTTGAGGGATATCGGTATGCCGATGCCTTCTTCAGGCGTCTGAAAGATGATGAAGGTCGCCTGCGCTCCGGCCTTGAGTTTCGTCAGCAGTTCGTCTTCCAGAATCACCTCGGCAATGCAGCCGTTCGGCAGGCAGCGCACGAACCCGGCGCGCCCGATATCCGCATTGTCGACCCGGAGCCCGAGACCCGAGGGAAGCAGCACGCCGAGAGGCGCCAGAACGCGCAGGATGCGCGCCTGCTTGTCGGCGGTTTTCAGAACGATCACCGAAAGGCCGACATTCTCCCGGTCCGAGGCCGTCACGTTCTGAATGAGGGCACATTGTTCGCCGGAGGCTCCCGGCGACTGGCAGATGCGGTGCGATACGCCGCCG
>JBCDEN010000551.1:0-3411 GCA_039179715.1 Pseudomonadota bacterium | reverse complement strand
GCAATGAAAACCGGAGATGCAATCGCGGCAAAAAAATGAAAAATCTACCTTATTTTCGACTTCCGAGCTTGCCGGACCGGACTCAGACTCCTATTTTGCGCGTCGAGGCGGTCGCGCGGATCTGGCGTCCGTTCAACCGATCCCCGACTTATCTGAGGAGTCTGCCATGTCTTTCGAATTGCCTGACCTGCCGTATGCTTACGACGCGCTGGCACCTTACATGTCTGCTGAAACACTCGAGTTTCACCACGACAAGCATCACCAGGCCTACGTCACCAAGGGCAATGAACTGCTCGCGGGCAGCGGCCTTGAAGGCAAGTCACTGGAAGACATCGTGAAAGGCAGCTACGGCAGCAATGCTCCGCTGTTCAACAATGCCGGACAGCACTACAACCACATTCATTTCTGGAAGTGGATGAAGAAGGACGGCGGCGGAACTTCTCTGCCGGGTGCACTTGCATCCGCGATTGACAGCGACCTTGGCGGCTACGACAAGTTCCGTGCGGACTTCATCGCTGCCGGTATCGGCCAGTTCGGTTCAGGCTGGGCCTGGCTTGCGGTCAAGGACGGCAAGCTGGAAATCATGAAGACGCCGAACGGTGAAAACCCGCTTGTTCACGGCGCAACGCCGATCCTTGGTTGTGACGTGTGGGAGCACTCCTACTACATCGACTACCGCAACGCGCGTCCGAAATATCTGGAAGCCTTTGTCGACAACATGGTCAACTGGGACTACGTCCTGGAGCTCTTCGAAGCGACGAAGTAATTCCTGCCGTCACGGCATTGTGCAACCCCGGTCCGCAAGGTCCGGGGTTTTTTCGTTTGTGACGGCGGCGAACACAGTTTGTTACACTTTTCAGGCGTGATCACGGGAGCGTGATTTCGTGGATCGGCCCTTGATGGGCTGTACTTGTCGACGACGCACCGACCACCGGTGTTTGATCAAGAGGGAGAGGATCATGCGCGTCGACGGGAGAATTGCGGCCATTTTCATGGTGGCTGGTTTGGGATTTGCTGGTGCGGTTCATGCATCGGATGATCCGATTGCAACGCGGCAGGACATCATGTCATCGGTTGGCGCGGCGGCCGGCCTTGGCGGCGGCATGATGAAGGGTCAACTGGACTATTCGCCTGCTGCCGGAAAGGCCGCGATCGCGGCCATGAATGCTGCCTCCGTCTCATTCGGCAGCTTCTTTCCTGCAGGATCCGATCAGGGCGATACGGAAGCCGCCCCTGCCATTTGGGAAAATGCTGACGGCTTTGCCGCGGAAATTGCCAAGTTTTCTGCGGCGGCGGGCAAGGCAATGGAAGCGTCCGGCAAAGGCGGTCCAGCCGATCTCGACGCCTTCAAGGCCGCCATGGGTCCTATCTTCGGCACCTGCAAATCATGTCACGAGACATACAGAACGAAGAACTGACCGGCGGTTGCCGGCAGGGCGGGCCTGATCGGCTTCGGAGCAGCCCATGAAAAAGTTAGTGGCCGTCCTGTTTGTCCTGACTGTGATTGCAGCCGGGACCGCGTGGGTCATCTCTGCGCCGACCCGGATGACGGAACAGCAGGTGCGCGCACTGCAAGCGGGTGATCCCGCCAAGGGTGAACTGGTGTTCTGGGCCGGCGGCTGCGCGTCCTGCCATGCCGCACCCGATGCCAAGGGAGAGGATCTGCTCAAGCTTGGCGGCGGGCTCAGGCTTGAAACGCCGTTTGGCGTTTTCGTGTCGCCGAACATCTCGTCAAGCGAGGCGGATGGTATCGGTGGCTGGTCGCTTGCCGACTTCGCGAATGCCATGACCCATGGCACGTCGCCTGACGGACGTAACTACTACCCTGCCTTTCCGTACACATCCTATGCGCGGATGTCGGGCCCGGATTTAGGCGATCTTTATGCGTTCATGGCAACGCTTCCGGCGGTCGACGGGGACGCAGGTTCCCATGAGCTCGGTTTCCCGTTCAACATCCGGCGTGGACTGGGTGTTTGGAAAAGGCTGTTCCTGGACCCTTCACCGGTGATTGCAGCACCCGTTTCAGGGACGGAAGCCGATCAGTCCCTGTGGGAGCGGGGACGGTATCTCGTGGAGGGTCCCGGGCATTGCGGCGAATGCCACACGCCGCGCGATTTCGCCGGAGGTCTGGTGCTTGAGGAATGGCTCGGGGGCGCTGCGGCCGCGACGGGAGATGGCCGGGTTCCGGATATCACACCGCTTGAGGGAAAGTTCGGCAGCTGGACCGCCGCCGACATCGCCTACTATCTGGAAAGCGGTTTCACGCCGGAGTACGACTCCGTCGGCGGGGAAATGGTCAAGGTCCAGGAGAATATGGCCAAGCTGCCGGCAAGCGACCGGGAAGCCATTGCCGCCTACCTGAAGGCCATACCGACGGTTGCCCCAAAAGCAAATTGACAGGCCGGGTCCATCGGACTAACGAAGCCGAATGGAACCAGAGAGAAACATTCTCGTCGCGCCGGTCGAAACACCCGACGAACTGGATGTGGTCAAGTCCCTGTTTCGGGCTTATGTCGATTGGCTCGGCATCGATCTGTCCTATCAGGGCTTTGAAGAAGAGCTTGCCGGGATGCCTGGCAAATACGCGCCGCCGGGCGGAGCGCTTTTTGTCGCCAAGGCGGCGGATGGCAAGATCCTCGGATGTGTCGGTCTGAGGGCGTTCGACCATCAGGGCAGATGCGAAATGAAGCGGCTTTATGTCCTGCCGGAGGGGCGGGGCAAACGGGTCGGCAGTGCCCTGGTCGGACGTGTCATCGAGGCGGCTGCCGTTGCAGGCTATAACGAGATGCTGCTCGACACGCTTCCGACCATGACGGGCGCCATCAAACTCTACAGGGCCGCGGGCTTCGAAGAGGTGCCGGCCTATTATGAAACACCGATCCGCGAGACGGTCTTTTTCCGGAAAGTCCTGCAGGCGGCAAGCTGATGGCGACGGCTGCCGCAATGGGCAGGGCAGCCTGTCTACAGCGGCGCAGCCGGCTTCAAAGACCGAAAACGGCCTCGATTTCAACGCGCAGTTCGGGTGCGAAGAGGCCGGACACCATCACCAGTGAACTTGCCGGAACAGTGCTTCCATATCCGGCTTCCAGCGCATCGCGGATCGAAGGGATGTCGGCGGCATCGGTGATGAAAACCGTTACCTTGATCAGATCGGCAAGCGTCCTGTCATACTGTTTCGCGATGTATGCAAGGTGTTCGAGGACGGCGCTTGTCTGTTCACCGGCACCGGACATGTGAGCTTTTGTTCCAAAGGCTGTGAAGCCGGATGTATAGAGGGTATCGGCGTGCCGGACGGCGTGTGTGTAAGGGCCGACCGGAAGTCCGAGTGCTTCGTAGTTCTGTCGTGTTAGGGTCATGTGTGCTCCAGGGGGTCAGGGCAGTTTGCGGACGATGGTGCTGGTGATTTTTTCG
>JBCDEN010000007.1:0-20522 GCA_039179715.1 Pseudomonadota bacterium | reverse complement strand
GGCGTCACCTGGTAGTTGTAGCCGGCATAAAGACCGCCCGCGACACCGTTTGCATCGGTATCGAGATTGGTTCCGCCAAACCGGTTGTCGAAACTGCCGAAAGACCAGCCGAGGTTTCCACCAACATAAATGCCGGTCCAGTCGATGCTCTGCTGCTGAGCCGGAACCGCCTCATAGGCCGGTGCCGGTGCCTGGGGAAGGTCCGCAGCCAGAACCGGGGCGGTTCCAACTGCTGCGGCAGTCACTGCCAGGCCTGCAAGCGCAAGACGTTTCATGAATGATACTCCAGATCCATACTATCCAAACTGAGCTGGCCAAGTTCTTTGACCAGGCAAAAGGGACGGTTATGCCGCGCCCTCACTCCCCCGGTAGGGACATATGGGGAGCCTTTGTGGCGGATCGGGATTTAGATTTGGGAGTTTTGATGACAAATCAGGGCAACAATCTGTCAAGGTGAACGCAGCGTTAAGTGAATTGCAATTTGCGATGAAACCGGAACAAAGATGCTTGTCCCCGGCTTTCCCCGTACCAATCTATTGCGTATAAGGCGCCCAACTGATTTGCGCGCTCCCTCCGAGACTGCGCGCGCAGATCGCAAAAACCCGAACCGGAATTCGTAGATGCTGTTTGACTATATTAGCCTCGCTGGCGGATTGGTTGTGCTGATTATTGCCGGCGATGTCTTGGTCAGGGGCTCTGTTGGCGTCGCCCAGCGGCTGGGAATTCCAAATCTGGTCATCGGTCTGACCATAGTCGCCTTCGGAACATCCGCACCGGAACTCGTCATTTCACTCAAGGCCGCGCTGGAGGACGCCGGCGGCATCGCGATCGGCAACGTGGTGGGGTCCAACATTGCCAATGTTCTGCTCGTTCTCGGAATGCCGGCTCTCATAGCCGCCACGCCCTGCGGCGAGGACGGCGCGACCCGCAACGCCATGTTCATGGTTGCGGTCACCGTCGTATTCATTGGCCTGTGCTTCTTCACGCCGATCGGGCTTACGGCCGGCATCGTGCTTCTGGTCCTGCTTGCGATGTTCCTGACCGCATCGACGATCACCGCCCGCCGCCACCGGAAGGAACAGAGGTCCATCTCCGCCGCCTCGGCCGGAGCAGCCGTTGCCGACGCGGAACTGGTCGACGACGACACGCTTGACGATGTCGAGGACGTGCCCGACTCGCCCTGGATTGCCCTCGTCTATATTGTTCTGGGTCTGGTCGGGCTTCCGCTGGGCGCACATTTCACCATTACCGGCGCCACCGACATTGCGTCTCACTGGGGTGTCAGCGAAGCCGTCATCGGCCTGACGGTGATCGCCCTTGGAACATCGCTGCCTGAACTCGCGACGACGGTCATGGCCGCCATCCGTCAGCACGGCGCTGTCGCGATCGGCAACGTCATCGGATCGAACATCTTCAACCTTCTCGCAATCATCGGCATCACGGCAGTCGTCGTGCCGATCGATGTCCCGCCGGAGGTCCTCAAGCTTGATGTCTGGGTCATGCTCGCCTGTGCCGTATTGCTGGCAGTTCTCTCGGCGTTCCGTATCTGCCTGGGCAAGATCTCCGGCCTTGCCATGACGGCCGCCTACATGCTCTATATCGCCACCGTCTACATGCTCGGTCACGTCAACTGACGTTTCCGGCAGCAGCCGGCTCCGGCCGGAAGGGAAAGCCTCTTTCCCAATGGGCCGAGGACGCTTAAATATCCGGTATGCAGGACGGACCTGATTCTCCAGTAGCCGCCGGTGACACGGCAACTGAAAACCACGCTCAGACCAGGAAGGGCGTGGAGGTGATTGCCAATGAAGTGAAGCGCTTGCCGAACGGCCCCGGCGTCTATCGGATGCTGGACGAAAACGGCGAGGTTCTTTATGTCGGCAAGGCCAGAAGTCTCAAGAAACGCGTGACCAGCTACACGCGGCTTCAGGGACAGTCCAACCGGATCATGCGGATGATCCTGTCGACCGCCGCAATGGAATTCGTGGTCACCAGGACCGAGCCTGAAGCCCTGCTTCTGGAAGCCAACCTGATCAAGCGGCTCCGGCCGAGATTCAATGTCCTGCTCAGGGACGACAAGTCGTTTCCCTATATTCTCGTCACCGGCGACCACGAAGCCGCAGCCATCGTTAAGCACCGCGGTGCACGCAAGCGCAAGGGCGACTATTTCGGCCCGTTTGCCTCCGCCGGTGCGGTGGACCGGACCATCAACGCGCTTCAGAAGGCCTTCCTGATCCGCACCTGTTCGGACAGCTACTATGAAAACAGGTCACGCCCCTGTCTGCAGTATCAGATCAAGCGCTGTGCCGGACCCTGTACCGGAGAGATCGATCCGCAGGACTATGCGGGACTTGTCTCGGAGGCCAAGGCATTTCTGTCGGGCCGCAGCCAGTTGATCAAGAAGCAGCTTGCCGAACAGATGGAGGCCGCGTCGGCCGAACTGGAGTTCGAGCGCGCGGCAATCTATCGCGACAGACTGTCCGCCCTGTCCCACGTTCAGGCGCATCAGGGGATCAACCCGCAGTCGGTTCAGGAAGCGGACGTCTTTGCCATTCACCAGGAGGGCGGCCAATCCTGCGTTCAGGTCTTTTTCTTCCGGACCGGCCAGAACTGGGGAAACCGTGCCTATTTCCCGAAAGCCGACAGGACACTCGGCGAGGCGGAAGTGCTGGAGAGTTTTCTCGCCCAGTTCTATGACGACAAGCCCGCCCCGAAGCAGATCCTCTTGTCGCACGAACTGGCCGAACAGGAGCTTTTGGCCGAGGCCCTGAGCGAACGGACCGCACGCAGGGTGGATGTCTCCGTCCCCAAACGCGGTGAAAAGAAAGAGCTGGTCGATCACGCGCTGACGAATGCGCGCGAAGCGCTCGGACGCCGTCTTGCAGAAACCTCCAGCCAGGCCCGCCTGCTCAAGGGTGTCTCTGAGGCCTTCGAGCTTGGCGCGGCCCCCCGCCGCATCGAGGTCTACGACAACTCGCACATCATGGGCACAAATGCAGTCGGCGGCATGATCGTCGCGGGCGCGGAAGGTTTCGCCAAGGGCCAGTATCGCAAGTTCAACATCAAGTCCGAGGATCTCGTTCCAGGGGACGATTACGGCATGATGCGCGAAGTTCTGACACGCCGTTTCTCCCGTCTTTTGAAAGAAAGCGCCCGCATGGAGCCCCCGGGAGCCGGAGACGACCTTTCAGTTGACGGGACTGAAAACGAAGCAAGCATTCCGGAAAGCAGCACCGACATGCCGGACTGGCCCGATCTGGTTCTGATTGACGGCGGCCTGGGCCAATTGAATGCGGCAAGAGAAACACTTGAAGAACTGGGCATCACCGACGTTCCCCTTGTCGGCATTGCAAAGGGACCGGACCGCGACGCCGGACGGGAGAAGTTCTTCGTCCCAGGCAAGCAGTCCTTCATGCTGCCGGAACGCGATCCCGTACTCTACTTCGTGCAACGACTGCGGGACGAAGCCCACCGGTTTGCGATCGGCAGCCACAGGGCACGGCGCAAGAAGGACATTGCCAGGAACCCGCTTGACGAGATTGCCGGGATCGGCCCGACGCGCAAGAAAGCGCTCCTGCAGCATTTCGGCACGGCCAAGGCCGTTTCCAAGGCAGGTGTGGATGATCTCGCCTCGGTTCCCGGAATCTCGGAAGCGATCGCCAAACTCGTCTACGATCACTTCCATGAGTGATCGCCGGGTCCCGGACCTGTCCGATGGCACGGACGCCGATACCGCAAGCCGCACACGCGCCAAGGACCTGACCGCATAATGCCTTCTTCAAACTCCAAGCGACGCTGGCGCATCCTTCCTTCGCTGGCGTCTTTCATATGCTGGTGCGGATCGCTCGGCGCATTGGTCTTCTGCGCGCTCGGCATTTCTGCCTTCGTCGCCCCGGACTTCTGGTTCACCGACAACATGAGCTTTTTCATCAGGCAGTTTCTCGCTGCCGGGCTCGCGGGCTGCGTTGCCGGCGCGCTTGGACTGCTGCTGCCGCACAGGCTCGCCTGGCTCTACCGGTCGGCCTTCGGCCTTGCCCTTGCCGCCCTTGTGGGCCTGACCATCGCGACGGTGACCCGTACCCTGGAAAACACGGTCGAAACGACGACGCCGGGATCTGAGGGACTCACTTTGAAGATCGCCTCGATCAACGTTGAACGCATGTTCCTTGGCGACAAGAGACTGACAAGCTTTCTGGAGCGGGAAAAACCGGACATCATCGTTTTTCAGGAAGTGATGTGGTGGCTTCAGGAGCGCCGCTGGGAGCGCCTTGAGCTGCCGGTGGGAAGCAAAGGCGAAAACGGGTTTCCGGACTACCTGGCCGTTGGAACGGCAGAAAGCCTTGTCGTCTATTCGAAACTTCCGATCCTGCAGACCAGGTCGCAAATCGTGCGCGGCGACCTGCATGAAGGCGCCAGCGTGATCCACGAAGCCGACCGGGAAATCCTTGAAGCGACCCTGGATGCGGGAGACCGGCACCTGAACCTGATTTCCGTGCACCCCGACAGCCCCAGAAATGACATCCGCTGGCACAACAAGAGACGGTACTTTGCGGAGACCGACAAAACCATTCGGGGACTGCAGGAAAGGAACGCGGGTCCGCTGCTGGTGGTCGGAGACTGGAACAGCGCGCCCTGGTCCGCGCGCTTTCAGCGAACCCTCGCTCAGAACGGCCTCAGGACCGCCTATCCCGGCGGCTGGCCGCAAACCACGCGGTTCTTCTTCGACTACCGCCTCTACTGGATCCTCGGGTCCCCCGTCGACCAGTTCGCCGTTTCCGATGACATCCGGGTGCTGAGTGTCTCGACTGGACCCGACATCGGCTCCGACCATCTGCCGCTGATTGTGGAGATCCAGTTGCCGGCGAAGACCTGATCACGCCTTTTCCCTGTGACTTCAGGGCAAAAGTGTTTGAGGCCGCGGCACGGATTGGGAACACTGCAAGCATCTTCAATCCGATTCTCCGACGACCAGAATGGCCAAGCTCTATTTCAACTATTCCTCCATGAATGCCGGCAAATCCACCGTGCTGCTGCAGGCGGCCTACAACTACGAAGAACGCGGCATGAACGCCCTGCTCATGATCGCCGCCTTCGATGACCGGGGCGGCAAGGGGCGGATCGCATCCCGGATCGGTCTGGCCGCCGATGCCGACATCTTCACCGCCGACGACAACGTCTTCCGGCATGTCGAACAGACCCACGCAAAGACACCGGTCGACGCCGTCCTCGTCGACGAGGCGCAGTTTCTGACCGAAGAACAGGTCTGGCAGCTGGCCAATCTTGCCGACCAGATGGGCATTCCGGTAATGTGTTTCGGGCTTCGCACCGATTTTCAGGGAAAACTCTTTCCAGGCAGCGCCGCATTGCTGGCCATCGCGGACAATCTCAAGGAGATCAAGACGATCTGCTGGTGTGGACGCAAGGCGACGATGGTTGCCCGCCTCGATGCGAATGGCCGGATTGTCGAGGAAGGCGAACAGGTCGTGATCGGCGGCAACGAGACCTATGTTTCCCTCTGCCGCAAACACTGGAGCCGCCGCGAACTGGCATAGGGCGTCCTGCATCCAACACGATGCCAAATGCTCCGGACGGTTCCGGCCAGCCGTTGTCTCCACCCAGCGGACAGATGAGCCGCCTGCCATGCCAAGCCCTTGAAGAACCTTGCCTACAGGAAAATGGTCGTCAGTTCCGGCACGAAACTGACCAGCGCCAGCACTGTCAGGGCAACGAGGTAGAACGGCAGAAGCTGTAGAACGACCTTGCCCATTGGTACGCGTTCGATTGCCACCGATACGAAAAGCGTCGTGCCGACTGGCGGCGTATAAAGGCCGATCGCAAGATTCACCACCATCATCACGCCGAGCTGCACCGGTTCCAGGCCAATCTGCGCCGCCACTCCGATAAAGGTCGGCGCCAGCAGCAATATCGCCGCAGGAAGATCCAGAAATGTACCGATCACGATCATGAGCAGGTTCATGCCGAGAATGACGGCCCATGGCGATTTAAGGGTTTCGAGCATGAAGTTTGCCAGATTCTCCGGCACGCTTTCAAATGACAATATCCACTGCAGAACGCTCGATCCCATGATCACCAGCATGATCACACCCGTCATCATGCCGGTCGTCAGGACGCAGCGCAGGATCGTGGCCGTGCTCAGGTCGCGGTAGATGAACACGCCGACGATCAGCGCATAGACAACGGCAAAGACGCTGATTTCCGTCGGCGTGACGACACCACCGCGCGCCAGGACGACAACCATCACCGGCATCAGCAGCGCGGGAATAGCCTTGACCAGATCGGCCGGCATCTTGCGCCAGGAAAAGCGCCGCGACAGGAAGCTGGTATGCAACAAGGCGATGACCGCACCTGTGACGAACGCAGCCCAGACCGGCACGATGCCGGTAACCGCGAGTGCAAACAGCGCACAGGAGGCACCGACAATCATCACGGCGTCACGCCGGTCGAACAATGCCCGCACGGACAAACGATTGCGGGCTTCCACGGGTGAGCGTGGCAGGTTCCGGATCTGTGCGATACCGTAACAGACGACGAAGATCATCACCGTCAGCATGACACCCGGCACGATACCGGCCAGGAACAGTTTCGGTATGGACGTCTCCGTGACCAGACCGTAGAGGATCATCGGAATGGATGGCGGAATCAGCACGGAGATGGTTGAGGACGATGCGTTGACGGCAGCGGAAAAGCCCTCCGGATAGCCTTGTTTTTTCTGGATCGGGATCAGGGTCGTGCCCATGGCCGTCGCATCGGCCACCGCCGAACCCGAGACACCGCCGAAGAATAGCGATCCGACCACGCTGACCTGGGCAAGGCCGCCCTTCAGGTGGCCGACCAGAATTTTCGAGAATGTAATCAGGTATTCTCCGAACCGTCCGGACATCATCAGATCTCCCGCCAAAATGAAGAACGGGATCGCGAGCATCGGGAAGCTGGATGTCGGCTGGTAGAGGTTGAGGATCGCCTCAAACAGGAAGATCGGGTCTTCTGACGCCATCGCCAGGCCGCTTGCCAGGAGAAGTGAATGGGCTACCGGCATGGCAAGCAGCAACAGGGCCACAAAGACGATCGCCGCGATTGAAGACATCACTTCCTCCCTGGTCAGTCTCAGGAAAAATGGGCCCCGGTTTTCCGTCTGAGAGTGCGATGGAACCGGGCTGGTTATCGGCCGGTGTTTGCGTAAACGCCTTCAACTGATGGACCGCGTTCCGGTATGCGTGAGACCCGGATCGCCGGTAACTTGCCGATAGATGTTTGTCAGGGCGGTCACACCCAGCAGCGCATAACCTGCGAAAATGGCCAGGTAGCTCCACAACTGCGGTATGCCCAGCGATGTAAAGCTGACATCGCCAGCCGCGAATTTCATTCCGCCCTCGAACATTCCCAGGCCCAGATAGACGTAAATGACGGCACCACAGGTCACGACAATCAGGATCTGGATGGGGATCGTGATCAAAAGCTTCCACCTGTCGGGCAGCATGTTCAGGAACAATTCCACACTGATGTGACGACAGTGTTGGGCAGCCAGGACCGCACCGGCCATGATGAACCACGGGAACGTCAGCTGAACGACTTCAACGGACCAGACCAGGCTCGCGTTGGTCGCGTAGCGCAGCACGGCATTCGCAAATGTTGGAAGCAGCATGGCCAGAAAGCAAAGCCACAATGTCGCGGCACAAATCCACCGAACGCTCGTGTCCAGTAGGGCGACGAGGGGGCCGAGAGGCCCCTTCACCGGCGATGCTGTGAGCAGCTGTCGCATGACTGATCTCACTGTGCTGCGTTGGAGGCGGCTTCCTGAATGCGGGGCACGATATCTCCCAGCTCTTCTTCCCATTTCGCGTAGACGCCGGCAGTGGCATCCTTGAAGGCCTGTGTGTCGACCTCGCTGAACTCGGCGCCTTCGTCTTTGAGCTTTTGTTCAAGCTCGGCATCGGAGATCAGGAAGACGCCACGATTGTACCAGGTCGCAGCGTCCATGGCCTTCTGGATCATGTCCTGGTCTTCCTTGCTGAGCTTGTCCCACCAGCGTTTGGAAGCAAGGATCGGCGCCATTTCGTACTTGTGGTTCGACTTGGCGATATAGGGTGTCAGCTCGTGAAGTTTCGACGAGTAGATGTTGGCCAGCGGGTTCTCCTGTCCTTCGAACACACCTGACTGCAATGCGGCCGGAAGTTCGGAGAACGCAAGCGGTGCCGGGTTCGCGCCAAGTGCCCGAAAGGCATCGATGGTCACCTGGCTCTGCGGCGTGCGGATTTTCATTCCCTCGATATCCGCAGGCGACGTGATCGGCTTGGAGACGTGGGTAATCTTGCGCAGGCCATTGTCCCACCAGGCAAGCAGTACATAACCCTTCCCGTCCAGCTGTGCGGCGATGCTCTTCCCGATTTCACCGTCCAGCACCTGCCAGGCCTGCGGCAGGCTGGTGAAAAGATAAGGCAGACCGAACGCATTCAGATCCGCAACGATTTCGGCGACCGGACCGTCCGAGTTGACCGTCATTTCCATTGTCCCGAGTCGAACCGACTTCAGCATCTGGCGGTCATCACCCAGGGTCGCCGAGTGAGCAACCTTGACCGTGTATTTGCCACCTGACCATTGCTCGACGAGCGATCCGAAAAGCTGCGCCGCGGTCACGCGCGGATTGCCGGGTTTGCCATTGGTGCCAATCACCAGTTCCTCGGCCATGGCCGATGCTGCGAACGCAACTGTGGCGGCCAGCGCAAGGCCAAGCGATAGTCGTTTCATGAGAATTCCTCCCTGTTCACATCATGAAGCAAGAGTGAATTAGAACCGCTTGTACTCTCCCTTTCAAACGCGAAAACAAGACAGAAAGTGAAGCTGAACTTAACAACATAGGGAAATCGTGCCAAATTCCTTCCAGCCTGAATCAGGAGAAACTGCCATGGCAAGACTTCCGAACCTGAACGCCATTTTGTACTTCGAGACCGCAGCCCGGTTGTCACGGGTGAACCTGGCTGCGGAAGAATTGACGGTTTCCCCTTCTGCTGTCAGCCAGCAGATCAAAAGCTTGGAAGAATCCGTCGGCATCGCATTGTTTCGACGCGTCAAGCGTCGTCTGGTTCTGACGGAGGAAGGGGAACGGTTTTATGCTGCGGCAACCGAGGCATTGGGGCTGTTGCGAAGTGCCCAGTCACGGGTGTCGCGAAAACGCGAATACTATTCGCTCGTGATCAGGGTTGCACCGAGTTTCGGAGTGCGCTGGTTGTCGCCGCGAATTGGCAGTTTCGTCGAAGCCCATCCCGATCTGGACTTGCGGATAGATGCGACGACCGAATTGACAGACTTTGACAAGGAAAATGTCGACCTTGAATTGCGCTACGGTCTGGAGCCACCGCCAGGACTGGCCGCCAAACCACTGATAACCGACCGGGTTTTGCCGATTTGCCATCCGCGCATGGCTCAGGAAGCCAACCAGATCGGTTTGAAAGACGCCCTGCGCGACATGCGATTGCTGCACACTGTAAAGGCCCAGATTACGTGGCGCGAATGGCTATTGCGGAATGGTGTCGATGCCTTGGACGATGGGCACGGCCTGAAGTTTGACCGTTCCTCCATGTCGATCCGGGCAGCCCAGGACAAGCTTGGAGTTCTTCTGGAGACGGCGACCCTGACGATGAAGGAACTGCAGTCGGGCGATCTTGTACCGCTTGCCCCGGAACTCGGGACACTCTGTTTTCCGACCTACTGGCTATGCTGCCCGCCGCGCCATTTGAACAGGCGCGCGGTCAAGAATTTCGCTGATTGGATCGAGGACCAGGCCGCCGCTCACGAGAAGGAGAAACTTCGGCTGCTCGCATCGCTCGGCTGCGTGCAGCACAACGCTTATGCCACGGATTGAGTTTCCCGCCGAAACCGGACACTGCCGGAAAAGGATCAGGTCAGTGTGTTGGTGGGAACACCGGCAAGGAAATTATCCACATGGCCAACACACTGATCCCATAGGGTTTGCTGTGCTTCTTCGGACGCCCACGCGACATGGGGTGTCACGATCACATTGGGCCGGTCCAAGACCGACAACAACGGATTGCACACCTTTGGCGGTTCGCTAGTCAGAACGTCAAATCCGGCGCCGGCGATCTGACCGCGCTCGAGCGCCGTCACCAGCGCCGCTTCATCGACGAGACCGCCGCGCGATGTATTCACCAGGATCGGTCGTTTCTTCATCATATCGAACTCTCGTGTCGAGATCATGTTGCGAGTGGTCTGAAACAGCGGGGCATGAAGGGACAGGACATCGCTGGTCTCGATGACTTCATCGAAGGGCGTGTAGAGCGGGCCCAATCCTTCGGCTCCCTTGTGCGCTGCAAAGACGACTTCCATGCCGAGCGCTCGCCCGATGCTTGCAACCGCCTGGCCGATGATACCTTCACCGATGATTCCGAGCCGTGATCCGGCAAGATCCCGGATCTCATGTGTGAAGAAGCAGAACTGGCCGCTGCCCTGCCACTTGCCGTCAATCACGTCCTGTCGGTAGCCGACAATGTTCCGGCGGAGTGCAAAGATCAGGGCAAACGCATGTTCAGGAACGGTGTTGATGGCGTAACCGCGTACGTTTGAAACCGCGACCTCGGTCTCCCGGCATGCGGCAAGATCGATAACATCGTATCCGGTCGCCGCGACCGATATCATCTTCAGATCAGGCAACCGGTCCAGCATCTCTTTGCGCAACGGAACCTTGTTGGTGATTACAACATTGGCACTGTGACAACGCTGGACAACCTCATGTTCGTCCGTCTGTTCAAATTCAACCCATTCGTGCTCGGCTTTCGGCCGCGTGATGGAAACGGCAGGCCCAATCGTGCCCCGATCCAGAAAGACGATCCTCGTCACGACGAATCTCCCGGAACCACGGGCTCGCCCGTCAGGGCTTCATAGGCCTTCACGACCGCTGAATCGTCCAGCTCGCCGTAACCCATTCCCGACGCCGCCAGAAACATCTGATGTGCGACCGCCGAAAGCGGCAGGGGCACGCCGTTTTCGGCGCCGGTCTGCAGGACAAGTCCCAGATCCTTGATGAAGATGTCCACCATCGAACGCGGTGTGTAGTCGTTGTTCAGGATATGCGGTACCCGGTCCGTCATCATCCAGCTTGAACCGGCCGATTGGGTGACGATCTCGTAGAGCTTGTGCGCGTCGCACCCGGCCCTGGCCCCCAAAGCCATCAGTTCTGCTGCCACCACCAGATGAACACCGGCTGCCAGTTGGTGCACGACCTTGTAGGTCGCACCAAGACCCGGTTCCTTTCCCAGCCGATGCACGACTCTTGAAATCGCCTTCAAGACAGCTTCCGCTGTTTCGAACGCGGCGTCGGAGCCTGAACACATCAGCGTCAGGGACCCGGCATCAGCGCCGGTCTTGCCACCGGAGACAGGCGCATCGAGATATTCGAAACCCGCAGCAATTACGCGCTCTCCCAACGCCTTGGATTCAGACGGTGCGACTGTGGAACACAGCATGACGGCTGCTCCCGGCTTCAAACTGGCGATCGCATTGCCGGCGCCGAAAATCACATCCTCGGCCTGTGCTGCAGTCACGACCATCAGCATGAAGACGTCAACGCCTTCGGCGGTCGCACCGACGCTCTCCGCGACCTCCCCGCCCGACTGGGCAAGCGCGGCACGGGAACCTTCGAAAATGTCATAGCCCTTCAGAGAAATCCCGGCACCGAGGATGTTCCTGGCCATCCCCAGACCCATGGACCCGAGCCCGACTATACCAACGGCATGATGGCCCATCTCATTCCCCCAACCAGTCTTTGACCTGGCGCAGCACCGCTTTGACCGACAGGCCGTAGCGGTCATGCAGCGTCGGCAACGCGCCGGCATCAAGAAACGCGTCCGGAAGCGCTATCTGGCGGAAGCGCGGAAAGATCCCGTTGCGCATGAGTTCTCCGGCCACCGCCTCACCGAGGCCGCCGACCGTGGTGTGGTTTTCGGCGACGACGACAAGGCGCCCTTCCCGAGCGGCTTCACGGCGGATGGTTTCAACATCAAGAGGCTTGACGGTCGGCACATGCAAAACACCGCAATCGATCCTGTCCGAAGCAAGTTTCTTCGAAACTTCAAGCACGCGCATCGTCATCAGACCGGTCGAGATAAACAGGACATCCGCTCCGTCGCGCACAATCTTGGCCTTGCCAAGCTCGAACTCGTAACCGTATTCGCTGAGCACATCCGGCACGTTGCCGCGCAGGAGCCGCATGTAAACCGGCCCTTTATAGTCAGCGATGGCGCGGGTCGCCTGCATGATATCCGTTGCGCAGCACGGATCCACGACGGTCATGTTCGGCAAACCACGGAAAATTGCGATGTCCTCGGTCGCCTGGTGGCTCGGGCCGTAGCCGGTTGTCAGCCCGGGCAGCGCACAAACGATTTTCACGTCGAGCGCTTCCTCGGCGATCGCCATACAGATGAAATCATAGGCCCGGCGGGAGGCAAAAACTGCGTAAGTTGTGGCGAATGGCGTGAACCCTTCCCGTGCCAGTCCCGCAGCGGCGGATATCATCACCTGCTCGGCCATGCCCATCTGGTAGAACCGGTCCGGATACTTGTCCCGGAAGACGTGAATGTCGGTGTATTTCGCAAGGTCTGCTGTAATCCCGACGATCTTGTCGTTGGATTCAGCCAGTTTGTTCAGCGCCTGCCCGAACGGGGCAGCGAGGGTTCTCATTCCTTCATCCGCAAGGGACGCGATCATCGCGGATGTTTTGAGCCTCTGGCCTTTCGGGACCGGCGGACGGGGGTCGTATTTGGAAAGTCTTGCGGTCATTTTGCTTGCGCCCCGTCAAGGATTTCGATGGCTTTCTCCCACTCATCGGCTTCGACTCGCAGGAAGTGATTCCGGTCGCGCTGTTCCAGAAAAGGGACGCCCTTGGCCATTTTGGTGTCGCAGATAATCACGCGGGGCTTGTCGTCTTCACAGCTGCGCGCCTTGTCGAAAGCCTCGGCAACCGCAGCGATGTTGTTGCCGTCGACGCGCTGGGTGTGCCAGCCGAAGGCTTCCCATTTGCTCGTGAGCGGCTCGGAGCAGAGCATTTCCTGGCTCGGCCCGTCCGCCTGCTGATTGTTGAAATCAACCACGGCTATCAGGTTCGACAACTTGTGATGGGCTGCGGACATGGCCGCCTCCCATGTTGAACCCTCTCCAAGTTCACCATCGGAAAGGAGATTGTAGACAAACCGCTGCGAGTCCTTGCGGCGCAGGCCCAGCGCAGTTCCGACCGCGATGCCGAGACCTTGCCCCAGCGACCCACCGGTGATTTCCATTCCGGGCGTATAGGCAGCCATGCCGGACATGGGCATCCGGCTGCCGTCGCCGCCATAAGTTTCCAGCTCGTTTTCCGGCAGAATACCGGCTTCAATCATCGCGGCATAAAGTGCGATCGCATAGTGGCCGATCGACAGATAGATACGGTCCCGGCCTTCCCATTCGGGATCCTCGGGCTTGTAGGTCGCCGCATGAAAATAGAGTACGGCAAGCACGTCAGCGAAACCAAGGGCCTGGGCGATATAGCCCTGCCCCTGGACCTCTCCCATGCGAAGCGCGTAACGGCGGATACGGTATGCGCGTTCCTCCAGGCTGACATTGGAAAACTGCTGATGACCCGGCATGTTGCCTCCTGTTCCTGTAATCCGCCCAGGACTGCGGAGAGTCCGGAAATTTAGACAGACTTACGATCTTTGACCGACCACAGTTGTAGGTCGCGCGACATTGTCGGTTCAAACAGCAAACGCTGAACACTTGTTAAGCTGAACTAAACTGAATATTTCAATGTCTCCCATGCCGCCTTGACCAGGAACAGATGAATGGGGACCCTACGTAAAGCGGCACACCGGTTTTTGGAGTTTGAAAACGTGCAGGGGCAGACGCCCGATACGAGCGTGTGCGCAACTGGCATCAGACAGCAGCAGAAGCTTTGACCATCTCACACCCACTCAGCCTCTTGATGCGACCTAAGGTGAAGCATACAAAGATCGGGACAGGGTTCGTTCAAACGACTCTCATTTCAAGAAGCGGTGGCCGGATCGGCCGGCGAACAGCAAAGTTTTTCATTTAAGGGAGGAAATCCATGAAAAAGACCTTATTGTCTCTCGCGCTTGCAGCCTCGATTGGACTGGCATCCGGCCTGGCGTCAGCCGAGACGCGCATCACCTATAAATCCGCCAAGTCGACCTCGTCCTACTATCAGATGGCCGTGCAGATCGCCGAAGCGATGAAGGCCGGGACCGATGGCGACATCATTGTCACCGTCGAGGAAAGCCAGGGCTCTGTCCAGAACGTCATGGAAGTCAGGGCGCGCGGCGGCGATTACGTGTTCACGACACCGCCTGTGCTCGTCAAACTGGCCCAGGGCGGCAAGGCCATGTTCGAGGGCAAGTCCGATCCCAAGTTCAATGACATCCGCGCGCTCTTCCCCATTCCTTCGCTCACCATGCATTTCGTCATGTCCGAGGGCAGCGGCGTGACCGATTTCGCGGGCATGGAAGGCAAGACCATCCTGCTCGGCAAGGGCTCCTTCGGTGCACGCGAAGGTGAAAAATATCTCAAGCTGTTCGGCCTTGAGGGCAAGGTGGATCTCGCCGAAGTCGAGCTTTCCAACGCGGTTGCCGCCCTGAAAAACGGCCAGATCGACGGCTTTGTCACAGCCGGCTCCTTCCCTGCGCCGAACGTGATCGAGGCAGCGGCGTCAACAGGCGTTAACGTCATCTCCCTGGATGACGACCAGATCACGCAAACCAAACGCACCAAGCTTGTCATTCCTGCCGGAACCTATGCCGGCCAGTCGGAAGACATCATCACCACATCGCTGCCCGTCGTCGCCTACACCACCACCGCGATGGATGACGACGCGGCCTATGAACTGACGAAGACCTTCTGGGAACAGAAGGGCGACATGGGCAATGCCGCTCCCTGGTGGAACGGCGTCGACAAGGGCCTGATGGGCAACATCACCGGGAAAATCCACCCGGGCGCTCTGCGTTACTACAAGGAAGCCGGGTTTGAACTGATGCCCGAGCAGCAGTAACGCCCCTCCACGCATGGCTTCTGCGCGCCCGCGCGGAAGCCTTTTCTTTCCAGCCTCACCGGTCGCGCCGGTGCCTCGTGCGCGCGTTATGTCTACCAGGGACAGTGTCTTGAGACCATTGATCATCGCAGCAGCGCTTGGTCTTGTTGCGTTCCACCTTGCCTTGATCTTTTCAGGGCTCGTTCCCAACCTCGTCAGCCGTCCGCTCCACCTCGCCTTTGCGCTTCCCTGGATCCTGATCGCGGCAAGGCAGGGCATGTTTTCAAGGGTGAGTGGCATCGTCCTCAGCGTGTTGGGGGTCGGCGCGTGTCTCTGGGTGGCGCTGTCGCACAACATGCTCTCGGACCAGTACGGGTTCCTGGAAGGCGACTTCCAGTTTTGGGTCGCCGCCCTTCTGCTCCTTGTCGTTCTGGAAGCCGCCCGGCGCGCGATCGGCTGGCCGCTCCCGCTGGTAGCGCTGCTCGCCCTCATCTACGGCCTGTTCGGCCAGCATATTCCCGGCGAGTTCGGCCATTCCGGCACCCCGATCGCAAGCTTCCTCGGAACGCTGACCATCGCCGAAGGCGGCATCTGGGGCAGCCTGACCGGTGTCTCGGTCAACGTGGTGGCGATCTTCGTGATTTTCGGCGCTGTTCTGAACGCAGGCGAGGCCGGTCAGGGTTTCATGAACATCGCTTCTGCAGCCGCGGGACGTCTGAAGGGCGGCGCCGCCAAGGTGTCGGTGCTGTCGTCGGCGCTGTTCGGCTCGATATCCGGATCAGCCTCCGCAAATGTTGCCTCGACCGGCGCGATCACCCTCCCGGCAATGACGCGCCTTGGATATCCCAAGCGCCTTGCTGCCGCCGTCGAGGCCGTTGCCTCTTCCGGGGGCCAGATCATGCCGCCTTTGATGGGCGCCGGCGCCTTCGTGATGGTCGAACTGACGGGCGTGCCCTACACGTCCATCATGGCCGCGGCACTTCTGCCCGCAATCCTTTATTTTCTCGCGGTCTGGATCGGCGTCAACGCCTATGCCGGCCATCATGATCTCGCCGGGATTGACGAAAAGGATCAGCCCTCGGGCCGGGACGTCTTCATCACGTCCTGCTTTTTCCTGATCCCGTTCACGGTTTTGCTGGTCGGCATGTTCTGGATCCGGTTCACGCCGCAATATTCCGCGTCCATGGCGATCCTCGCCAGCTTTCTGCTGCTGTTTTTCAATGCAAGAGGTCTGGGAACACTCAAGGACAGCCTGGCCCGGATCGAACGCGCCCTGCTGAATTCGGCACGCCAGGTGTCGATGATCGCCGCCATCATCGTCTGTGCGTCGATCATCATCGGCGTTCTGTCCATCACCGGTCTCGGCGTGAAGATTACCTCACTGATCCTTTCCGGTTCCGGCGGCCTTCTGTGGCCGTCCCTGTTCCTGACGGCGCTTGCCTGCATGGTTCTCGGCATGGAAGTGCCGACAACCGCTGCCTATGTGATCTGCGTGTCCGTCGCCGGCCCGGCCCTTATCCAGCTTGGTCTGGAACCCTTGCAGGCGCACCTGTTCGTCTTCTGGTTCGCCCTGCTGTCGACGATCACGCCGCCTGTTTGCGGCGCGGTCTTCATTGCAGCCGGCATGATCAATGAGAACTGGCTGAAAGTCGCCCTCACCGCGATGGCGCTCGGGATCGGCCTCTACATCATTCCGCTTGCCATGATCGCCAACCCGGACCTGATCCGGCTCGAGGGCAATCCGCTCGGTGCATTGCTGGCCGCAGTTCAGATCGGACTGGGGCTCGCCCTGATCTCCTATGCGATCATCGGCTTCCGGAACCCGGTGTATCGATTGCTCGCAGGCGGCACCGGCCTGGCAATCATCTTCGGGTTCCTGTTCGTGTCCTGAACCCTCTGCCGCACAATATTGGACCGGCGGCCAGTCTTTGCCGGAGCCCGCCAGCGGTCTGCGCATGACGAAATCGTAAACCTGTCCCTCTTGATGCCCTTTGTCACTGCCCCTAAAAGAGAACAAACAGCAAGGAGTGGGCGTCATGCTCGGCAAAATGTTCAAATCTCTGTTCGGGTCTTCCGAAGGGGGCGAGGCCAAGAGCACTGCAAAAGCCACGATCGTTGACCACGAGGGCTTTCAGATCATCGCTGAGCCGCAGTCTTCGGGTGGTCAGTGGCAGGTCTCGGGCCGGATCGAAAAGCAGGTCGGCGAAGAGACCAAGTCGCACCGGTTCATTCGCGCCGATGTGCTTCCGGGCGAAGCGGACGCCGCCAACGAGATGATCCGGAAGGCGAAAATGATGATCGACCAGCAAGGGGACAGAATATTCGATTGAGGCGAACGGCGCAGAAATGCTAAGCGAAGGCAAAGCACGACCCAGATTTGCCTGAAACAGCTGACCGGTGCCGATACCCTCGTGAACCGGCCCAGCGGCCCGGACTGTCCCCGAATTGAAAGCCGATATGAAACGCAATGTAGCCCTAAGCCTGCCCAACCTGTTGACCTATGGGCGCATTCTGGCTGTGCCGGCAGTCGCGTTCTGTTTCTATTTCGAGGGAACGACCCCGCGCTGGATCGCACTCGGCATATTCATCGTGGCCGCGATCACCGACTTCTTCGACGGCTATCTCGCCCGTGCTTGGCAACAGCAATCCGCGCTCGGTCGGATGCTCGATCCGATCGCCGACAAGCTTCTCGTCTCCGTCTCGCTTCTGATGCTGGCCGCCGACGGCACCATCGGGGGCTGGTCTCTTGTTGCGGCGATCATCATCTTGTGCCGCGAAATCCTGGTCTCGGGCCTGAGAGAGTTTCTGGCCGAACTCCAGGTCAGCGTTCCGGTGACCAAGCTCGCCAAGTGGAAAACGACTGTCCAGCTCGTCGCCATAGCCGTGCTGCTTGCCGGGCCTGCCGGCGACACAATCTTTCCATACACGACCCTGACGGGACTGACCGCACTTTGGATCGCCGCCGTTCTTACCCTATATACGGGATACGACTACTTCCGCGCCGGCATCGGTCATCTCATTACGGAGTAGACCAGTGATTTCGTTTGACGCAAGGGCAGTGCAGCAAGAGGTCTCATGAACATTCGCTATTTTGCCTGGGTGCGGGAACGTGTCGGCAAGGAAGAAGAAACGCTGGACCTTCCGGCCGATGTAAAGACGGTTGCCGACCTGATTGCACATCTCAAGGGCATCGACGACTATCACGCCGCCGCATTCGAGGAAGAAGACGCGATCCGCGTGGCGCTCGATCAGGAACATGTGGAGACGGACGCCGAACTCGGAAGCGCCCGTGAGGTCGCCTTTTTCCCTCCCATGACAGGTGGTTGAAGATGCCGGTCAAGCCGAGGGTTGTGGTTCAGGCGGACGATTTCAGCGCCCAGGACGAATCCATCCGGCTCACCGAAGGCCGCAAGGACGTCGGAGCGCTCGTGACCTTCACCGGACTGTGCCGCGACGAAGCCGGCACCTTGACCGCGCTTGAGCTGGAACATTACCCGGGCATGGCGGAAGCGGAACTGACCCGTATTGCGGAGCAGGCAATCGAGCGCTGGCCCCTGACCGGCCTGACCGTTATCCACCGTTTCGGCAAGATACCGCCGGGTGCGAACATAGTCCTCGTCGTTGCAGCCTCGTCTCACCGCCGCGCGGCTTTCGAGGCAGCCGACTTTCTCATGGATTATCTCAAGACGCGAGCCCCGTTCTGGAAAAAGGAACACCTGGTCACCGGCAGCGCGAGCACTTGGGTTGAAGCCAGGGATTGTGACGACAAGGACGCTGCACGCTGGACCTGAGCGTCACGACGGCATAAACTGATAGTCTCCCAGCCCGGTAGCCGCTCCGTTTTCGAAATTTCCGCGGTGGCTCGTCAGCGGCCTAAATCTTTGAACTGGTTCCGATAAAGTGAAACACGACATCGAGCACTCCGATGCTGCCGTTGCTGACTCGTCCGCAGACGTTGCCCGGACCACTGGCGAGGTCCTGCGCGAGCCCGGCATCCCGTTTACGGAATTTGTCGCGATCATTGCCATGATCATGGCGCTCAACGCCATGGCGATCGATGTCATGCTGCCGGCTCTGCCCGCGATCGGCGATGCGCTCAACATCATCGAGGAAAACAACCGCCAGCTCATCCTGACGATGTATCTCGCCGGTTTTGGCGGAGCGCAATTGTTCTTTGGCCCCCTCACCGACGCCCTGGGACGCCGGAAGGTGCTCATTGGCGGGCTCACGCTGTACAGCCTCGCAAGCGTCTGGGCGATTTTCGCTGCGGACCTGGATACGCTTCTGGTCGCCCGCGTACTCCAGGGGGTCGGCTGCGCCGGCGCCCGTGTCGCCGCACTGTCGGTGGTCCGGGACTGCTACACCGGGCGCAGCATGGGCAAGGTCATGTCACTGGTCATGATGGTCTTCATGGCGGTTCCCGTCATTGCGCCTTCCGTCGGCCAGGTGGTTCTCCTGATGGCGGGCTGGCACTGGATTTTCGCATTTCTGCTGTTTTCCGGTCTTGCGGTTCTGGCCTGGTCGATGCTGCGCATGCCCGAGACGCTGGCCCCCGACCGCCGCCGCCCCATCGAGTTTTCGGCCATCGCCAACGCCTACGGGACGGCGGTCACAACTCGCGTCTGCGTCGGCTACGCGGTCGCGACTGCATTCGTTTTCGCCGGGCTGTTTGCCTTTCTTGCCATGTCGCAGCAGATCTTCGTCGACATTTTCGGTCTGGGAAACCTGTTTCCGGTGGTCTTCGCGTCGATCGCGGTCGCAATGGCGATATCCTCCTTCACCAACGCGCAGCTGGTCGAAGCGATGGGCCTGCGGCGCCTGTCCCACGCGGCGCTTCTTGTCTACACGGTCTTCGGCTTCCTGATTTTCGCTGTCTCAGCGCTTGGCCTGGAGAGCTTGGCATCCTTCTTCATTCTGACGACGATCGTCATGATGTGCTTCGGTTTTGTTGGCGCCAACTTCAACGCCATGGCGATGGAGCCGCTCGGGAAAATCGCCGGAACGGCCGCATCCGTGATCGGTTTCATCACCACGCTCGGCGGCGCGCTTATGGGACATATCATGGGGCAGCTGTTTGATGGCACGACCGAACCGCTGGGGCTGGCCTTCGCGATCTATGGACTGGCGGCCATCGCCTGCGTTCTGTTCGCGGAAAAAGGCCGCATGTTCCGCGCCCTGCATGACACAAGGTGATGGACTCATAAATGAGGCCGAAAGGGTTTGAGGCGGCTTGCTTCTCGTCACGGAGCGGAAGCGCAGGAAATGCGGCGCATTTTCAAGCCTTTCGCAACGCGGAGGAGAAGCAAGCCGGTCAGATCCGAAGGACATGGAAATGGCTTCACCCCGTGGCGTCAGCTTGGCTGACCGGGCCAAAAGCCCGCTCCGCACACCCTTCCTGACGGGATTTCGCCATTTCGCATGCCCTTCGGATCTGACCGGCTTGCTTCTCCTCCGCGTTGCGAAAGGCTTGAAAATGCGC
>JBCDEN010000756.1:0-2227 GCA_039179715.1 Pseudomonadota bacterium | reverse complement strand
GCGATGCGGTGCTTGCCGTCCACTTTCACCGGGCAACCCAGATAAAAGCGTGCGGCAAGCACCGCATCGCAACCATCTGCGTGATGGATACCAAACCACATTCGGTCAGCGCGGCCGATATCGAGCACATCAAGAATGCCGCCCAGGTGATTGAGGGCCTCGTCAAGGCCCGGAAAACAGAGATCGATCTGCGCGACGCGCTGACGCGCGCAAGAACCGAACACTACCTGAGCGGGCCGGGCGACCTGAACGAGGCCGAGTTTCTGGCCCGGACAACGTTCGAGGCGTCCCGGGACGGTATCCTGTTTCTGGATACCGAAGGACGCATCCGGTCTTTCAACCCGGCTGCGGCACGGTTGCTCGAATGCCCAGAAGCAAGCCTTGCCAATGCCAGCGTTCATGACCTCCGGCACGGCCTTCAGGACGTCGTTTCGCCCGACGGATCCCTGGTGAACCCGCTTGTCATGGCGATGAGTGCACCCGAGAGTATTCAGGACAGGGAGGTCCGTCTGAAAAGCTCTGCGACCGGACAGGACAAGTGGCTGCGGTTCGGCATCAAGACGGTCAAAGGCGAGCAACATCCGCAGGACGGTGTGGTTCTATCGCTGACGGACATCACCAGCGACAGGCGGCAGGCCGACACGTTGCAGGCGTTTTTCGACAACTTCCCGGGCGGTCTGGTTCACTATAACAGCCAGCTGCAGCTGACCTATTGGAACGAAGAGTTCGAGCGGCTTTTGAACATGCCGCGCATGTTCCTCGAGCAGCGGCCGAACCTGAAACAGGTGATCCGTTTTCTTGCCGACCGGGGCGACTACGGGCCGGGAGATCCGGGCGAAATCGCAGCCGACCGCCTGGAACGATATGGCGCGGGCAGCCAGCACGCCTATGAACGCCGGACCCGCGAGGGCAAAGTTCTGGAAATCCGCGGTACGCCCCTGCCCGGTGGCGGCAACGTCTCCAGTTTCCTGGACATCACCGCCCGCAAGGAAATGGAGGGGATGCTTGTCGACAAGGAGAAATTCGCCAGAAGCCGTCTCGATGAACTTGAAGCCATCATCGCGAATATGCGCCAGGGCGTCAGCGTGTTCGACGATCAGGGACGGATCAAGCTCTGGAACCGCCATTTTCTCGAACTCTTCGGCAAGTCGGAGGGCGAGATCAAACGCGGCATGAGCCTGCTCGACGTTCTGGAGCTGGAAAAACAACGCGGCGAATTCAATGAAGATCCGGTTGCGTTCGACGCGGCACTGCGCCGCCAGCTCGACGCCGGCGAGGTCGTCAAAGGCAAGTTCAAACACATCAACGGCACGATTATCGGCATCGTCCGCACGCCGTTGCCGGATGGCGGCTGGGTCGGAACCTACGAGGACATCACCTCGCGGGAAATGGCGAGGGAGAAAATCACCTATGCCGCCCACCACGATACGCTGACCGGACTGGCCAACCGGACGCTGTTCAACCTCAAGCTTGAAGATGCGATAACAAAGGCGGTCCATTTCGGCGAAACAAGTGATCTGCTGATGATCGACCTGGATCACTTCAAGCCTGTCAACGATACGTTCGGCCACGATGCCGGAGACGCCCTGCTGCGTCAGGCGGCAAGCCGCCTCAAGGACTGTGTGCGCTCAAAGGATACGGTCGCGCGGCTTGGCGGCGACGAATTCGCCATCCTCGCGCGCAATTCACCGGAAGGGCAGGAACTGGTCTGCGCCATCGCCAGGCGGATTGTCGACGCGCTTATGAAACCCTACGAGATCAACGGAAACATGATCAAGGTCAGCGCAAGTGTCGGGATCACCGGGATTACACGCACTGAAAAAAGCGCCAACGCGATCCTCAAGAAGGCGGATATCGCCCTTTACGCTGTCAAGAATGAAGGCCGGAACGGCTACAGGCATTTCGATGATCTGCCGGAAGAAACCTGATTGACCCCGGCGCGCGACTGATCGCGGCACCATGATCAGAACGGTGTGGCCCCAGGTGTGGAATCTAAAAAGGTTGTTCACTCGCATTGAAGATCTGAGACTGGTTGGTGACCAAACACAATCAGTTTCGGGATCGATGGAATGAACAACCCGCACATGTTTTTACAGTCGAGAACAACTCGTTGAACGCTATCAGAACGGCGAGAATGCTCAGGCAATTGCAGCTGCGTTCGGAATGTCCGTGCGCACGGTCTATAAGTGGCTGAAGCGGTTTCGCATGCCATTTCAGTTTCATTTAT
>JBCDEN010000469.1:0-4020 GCA_039179715.1 Pseudomonadota bacterium | reverse complement strand
GCCAGAACGGCACTGATTGTGGTCACGCCCATGCCACCGATGCCGGCAACAAGCGCATTGCGGGTCTGTTCAAGTGTCGCCAGCACCGGCTCGGGAAGCGCGTCGACCATTGCCTCGATGTCGACATCGGCTTTTTTCGGCTTGCGAAGCGCAGCACCGTCGATCTCGACAAACGACGGGCAGAAGCCCTTGATGCAGGAAAAGTCCTTGTTGCAGCTGGACTGGTTGATCACACGCTTTTCGCCAAAGGGTGTCGCAAGCGGCTCGACGGAGAGGCAGTTCGACTGAACGGAGCAGTCGCCACATCCCTCACAAACACGGTCGTTGATGAAAAGCCGCTTGTCCGGGTCCGGGTAAAGCCCGCGCTTGCGGCGCCGCCGCTTCTCAGCGGCGCAGGTCTGATCGTAGACGATCACGGAAACGCCTTTGAACCCCTGCAGGTCTTTCTGAACATCCATCAGTTCGTCGCGATGGTGAATTTTCGTACCGGCGGCAAGCGGCGTCCAGGAACCATAGGCGTCCGGATTCTCCGAAACGACGGCAATGCGTTCGACGCCTTCCGCCTCAAGTTGCCGCGTGATCTGCGGCACGGTGAGCTGCCCGTCGACCTGCTGACCGCCCGTCATCGCGACGGCGTCGTTGTAAAGGATCTTGTAGGTGATCGGCACTTGCGACGCCAGAGCCTGGCGGATTGCAAGGATGCCGGAATGGAAATAGGTGCCGTCGCCGACATTGGCGAAGACGTGACTGTCGCCGGAAAACGGCTGTTGCCCGACCCATAGAACGCCTTCACCGCCCATGGCGATCTGACCCTCGGTGGTGCGGCCGGCCATTTCGGTCATGGCATGACAGCCGATCCCCGGCATGGAACGCGAGCCCTCCGGTGTCTTGGTCGAGGTGGAATGCGGGCAGCCCGAACAGAAATAGGGAATGCGCGCGGCGCGCTCGGCATGTCCCTGCGCCCACATGACCTGCTTCGTCATGCGGTTGGCGACCGCACCCATTTCCTCCGAAACGACATCCTGCGGCAGCCACGCCATCAGGCCCTTGATCAGTTCGGCAACGGAAAGTTCCAGAACATCGGAAAGGAACTGTGCGCCGTCCGGACGGCGCTTGCCCCAGATTTCCGGACGGCTCATTTCCGGCCAGTGATACGAGATTGCCTTGATCTGGGTTTCCATGAATGCGCGCTTGTGCTCCACGACGAGCAAGCGTTCGGTGCCGCGGGCAAAATCTCGCAGTCCCAGCGGCTCCAGTGGCCAGGTCATCGCGACCTTGTAGACGGCGAGCCCGATCGATTTCGCAAATTCTTCGCTGATCCCCATGAGGTTGAGCGCCTGCAGGAGATCGCGGTAAGCCTTGCCCGACGCCACAATACCGAGTTTGGCCTGTCTTCTCGTGCCAAACGTCACGCGGTCAAGACCATTGGTGCGCACGTAGTTCTGCGCTGCCGGGATACGCAGGTCGCGCACCAGGCGTTCGGTTTCCAGCCGGTTGCCGAGAAGAAGATCGCGATTCTGGCGGTACTCCTTGCGCGGATCGCCTTCCAGCGGCCGCACAAGTCTCAGTCTCTCGGGAGAAACAGTGATTGTCGCAGACGCGTCCATTGTGTCGGCGACACAGATAAGGGCGGTCCAGAGGCTGGTGAACCGGGACATTTCGATCCCGTGGAGGCCATAGTCCAGAACATCCTGAATATCGGACGGGTTGAGGACCGGGATCTCCGCATGCTCGAAGAAAAACTCGCTCTGCGCCGGAAGGATCGAGGACTTGGCAAGATGGTCGTCGCCGGCCAGGGCGAGCACGCCGCCGTTCCGGTCGGTTCCCGAGGCGTTCGCCTGGCGCAATACATCGCCCGCACGGTCGACACCCGGTGCCTTGCCGTACCAGATGCCGAAAACGCCGTCATACTCAGTTGGCCGGCCGACGCCGCCCTCACCGCGCAGTTTCTGGCTGCCCCAGACAGCCGTTGCGCCGAGTTCCTCGTTTACGCCCGGCTTGAAAACGACATTGCTTGGCTCAAGATGACGGTGCGCGCGCATCAGTTCCGTGTCATATCCCGCCAGGGGAGACCCGCGATATCCCGAGATGAAGCCACCCGATTTAAGACCCGCCTGACGATCCAGTTCGGCGCGTTCGAGTGCAAGCCGCACGAGCGCCTGAATGCCGGTAAGGTAGACCTGTCCGTCCGCGGCGACATATTTGTCTTCCAGCGATACGGTTGGCATATGAACGTTCATCCAGCGTCCTCCTGAAACGTCGATTCTGGTGGCATCGCCTTTCCGCTCGCCATCTTCAGATAAATATCATCCTTTTCTCGTGCATTTTCTGTGCTATCGTACCGCTTAAGAACCATAAAAGCGCGAAAACTTTCCTCATATCAGCCATGTCCGATAAAAATCTTCTTGACCCTTCAGACATACGCGTTCTGCGAGTCTTGCAACGCGACGCATCGCTTTCGATAGCCGAGGTCGCTAAGGAAGCCGGAATGAGCCAGACGCCCTGCTGGCGTCGAATCAAGCGGTTGAAGGAACAGGGAATCATCCGCCAGATCACGGCGATCGTCGACCGGGAATCTGTTGGATTGGGGTTTGTCGCCTATTCCTTCGTCAAGCTCGCCGTGCCCAGCCGGGACAACATGGACACATTCGACAAGCTGGTGCATCACTGGCAGGAAGTCGTGACCTGCGAGCGCATCACCGGGGCCGTCGACTACCTCATCAAGGTGGTCACCGACGACATCAAGACCTACGACAATTTCCTGCGCCTGAAACTGCTCGACAACACGCTGGTGTCGGATGTGCAGTCGCGCATCGTCGTGAACACGGTCAAGGACACGGTGGCGCTGCCGCTGCGGGAAAGTTAGCGGGCCCTGACCCGAGGTCTTTCGGGGTCTCACAGACGGGTCCCGTGTGGCCAAACACCACTGACGCCGGGCCGGGTTCAGTCCAGTTCGACCTTGATCACCTGCCCGGACTGCGGGTCCACCTTGATCTCGTATTTGGTCCCTTCCAGGACGACCTCGACCTCGATGCGGTTCCGCTCAACGTCGATTTCCCGGATCTCGTAGCCGCCCGCTTCCAGGGAACCGGCGATCTCCGAAACGGAGGAACCAAGGGTGTCGCCGACCTCAAACTGGGCAAAGGCGGCCGAACAGCTACCAACCGCAATCGCAGCGGCGAGCAACCCGGTTTTCGCCGGGCCGAATGTGTTGAAATGGATCATGAACACTCTCCTTGCTGGTACCGGCACCATGCCGGTAGACACCCTCAAAGTGGGGATATCCAGCGCGCAGCCAAATTAAAGATAGTCCATGAACGGCAGCCCCTTAGCACCTGATCAAACCGTTCGAACGCCCATCCCGACTTGGATCAGTCAGCAAACCGTGCCGCTGAAAACGCGCTGAGATCGAAGCCGGTCTCCCTGCCCGCAATCTGCTCGGCCAACAGCCGTCCGGTGACGGGCCCGAGCGTGAAACCGTCGTGGCCGTGACCAAAATTCAGCCAAAGCCCGGGCGTTCTCCCCGACGGACCGCAGACTGGCAGCGAATCCGGCAGACACGGCCTTGACCCGAGCCATGGTTCTTCCTGTAGCGCCCGCCCGAGCGGCAGAAGTTCCGAGGCCCGCCGCTTGGCCAGCTTGATGATGTTGGGATTGGGTGGCGCATCCCGGTCGGCAAGCTCGACACCGGTTGTCAGACGGATCCCCTTGTCTGTCGGTGTGAGCGCGAAACCGTTGTCGACATCCACCACCGGTCGCGAGAGCGAGGCTCCGGTCTGTGGCTGGAAATGCATATGATAGCCGCGTTTGGCGGCAAGAGGGAGCTCTTCCCCGAATCTCTTCAGAAGGTCATTGGACCAGGCCCCGAGCGCAATCACAGCACTGCCAGCAAGAATGGTTCCCCGTTCGCTTTCCAGAGCCCAGTCTCCGTGATGGCGCTGAAGCTTCAGGGCATCGCCGCGGAAATATTCGCCGCCTTCCTGAATGAAACCGCGCCAGAATGCTTCGACGACAGCCCCG
>JBCDEN010000078.1:0-10288 GCA_039179715.1 Pseudomonadota bacterium | reverse complement strand
GTCGCGTCCGCCACCGCCGTAACCGCCACGGCCACCGCCGCCGCCATATCCACCGTCGCGGCCACCACCGCCGCCGCCATATCCACCGTCGCGGCCACCACCGCCGTCGCCATATCCGCCGCGGCCGCCGCCATCACGACCGCCGCCGTAGCCGCCATCCCGGCCACCGCCATAATTATTGCCGTAGTCGCCGCCGCCGAAGTCGCTGCCGAAGTCCTGCGGACCGCCAAACTCGCGCTTGCCGCCGCGTCGACCACGCGAACGCCGATCCGAATCGCCATCGTGCATTACTGAATCACCTTAATTTCCGTGCCCCTCCGGCACATGCCAGCCTATCTCACCCGCCTTCACAGTCGAGTCACTCCACCGGACGCACCAAGTGCGTCTTTTCAACATTCTGGGATTGGGCTGAAACAAGTTTGCCGCATCCCTCACCAGCCGCTGCGGCACCATCATAAGGGCGTGAGGCATGAAATCGCAAGAAATTCCTTGGTTGACGGCCTAATCGAGCGTGTTTTTTAAAGGCCAGGTGCTTGACCAATTGGACAAGTCAGGTTCCGTACCGTCACATGTCTTCCGGGTGGCTTCTTCCATCAGTACCAGGCCCGTGCCGTTCCAGAACCACCTGTTCCACAGACCGCATTCTCCGACGCCGGAGCCCTTGAAGTAGCTGACGAGTTGCTGATCGGCCGGTATCCACCTTGCGTTGTAGATCAGGTCCGAGGCGATCGGCCCCTTTTCCGACATGCGCGCAACATGGATCTGTCGTGCCGCGCCGTCCTTGCCGGACAGAATGGCAACATAAGGGCTGTTGTAGGGCGTTGGCGCGCCGCACGGGATGATGTAGAGGGAGGCATTTTCAGCAAGCGGCACTCGAACCGCATTCAGGCTGGCGAAGATCGCCGGATCGATCGCCGAGCAAAGCCGGTTGGCAGACCAGATCGCAGCGACCTCGGGCGGAAGCTGATCGGCACTCAGTATCGGCAGCGCGTGGGGAGCATCCTTGGCGGGATTGGAACCCGGCGAAACGATCGCCGCCTCCGTCCCCGTGCGGTCCTGTCTGTTGTCCAGCCAAAGCAGGCTCGACTTCAGGCCCTGCAGCGGCACCGGCACGGATATCGGGTCCACGTCCTCTCCTGCCGGCATGCGTACGGTCAGAACCTTCCCCTTCTGCATCGCGTCCAGGAGCGTGGCGGAGGCGGGACCGGCCGGATACCAGACGCCGTCGCCGCCGAGCGGGCGGAAGCCGGTTGGCGGCGTGATCGACGATTGCATTTCGCGCAATTGCTCGATGGGCAGTTCTTCGATGGTCGATCCGTCGACGTCAAAGAGAAGCGTGCCCTCCTGCGGAAGTTCCGTGTTGGTTGTCAGCCGGACGAGCGGCTGTGCCTCCGCCTGCCAGTCCCGAACGATCCTGACATCTACCCAGACGGACTGACTGCGGGTGAATGTCGATGCAAAACAGGCTCCGGTATTGCCGCAATCCACCGTCCAGCCCTCGAAGCTGGGCGCAGTCCGGCCGGGCTGCGCCGAGCTCGCGGTTGCGCTCAGAAAGCCGATCGCCGCAATCGTCAGGAAAGTTTGCAATCTACGCGTCATTCTATCCGGTTACCCGATTTTGATTGCCATCTTCTCAGAGGCTTTTACATCTTGTACGAAATGCAGGCCGCAAGGTGAAGCCGATAAGCTACATTAAGTCGATGCGGGTTCCGATTGTCCCGCGTTTGTTGCCGTGTCGTGCAAGGTTGTTTCAAAAGGAGACAGGTGTGTCGGAAGAAACCAGCAACAGCGAAACAGATGACATGCCGCCGATCCAGGTCATGGTGGTGCCGGTCACGCCCTTTCAACAGAACTGTTCGATCATCTGGGACCCGCACACCATGCGTGGAACTGTTGTCGATCCCGGCGGCGATGTCGAACACGTTCAGGAAGCGATCCGCAAGCACGATGTGAAAGTGGACAAGATCGTGCTTACACATGGCCATATCGATCACATCGGTGGGGCCGCCGATCTTGCGGCGGCTCTCAGTGTTCCGGTCGAAGGTCCGCATGAGGCCGACAAGCCACTCATCGAACGCGTTGCGGATCAGGCCGCGCAGTTCGGGGTGCCCGAAGCAAAGCCCGTCTCGCCGGACCGGTGGATGGAAGATGGCGACGAGGTCGAGATCGCCGGCCGTATCTTCGAGGTGCTGCATTGCCCCGGCCATTCTCCCGGTCATCTGGTTTTCTACGACAAGGAATTGCGGTTTGCGATTTCAGGCGATGTTCTTTTTGCCGGATCCATCGGCAGAACGGACCTTCCGCTCGCCGATCACGCGACCCTGATCAAGTCGATCCACGAAAGGCTGCTGCCGCTCGGCGATGATGTTTCGTTCCTGCCCGGACACGGTCAGGCATCGACCCTCGGGCATGAACGGCAGACCAACCCGTTTCTGACCTGACACGGATTTGTCTGACGTGGATCACCTTGCGCGCGGTGCTGTTTGTGAAGCAGTGAGGGGCGTGTTGCGGCTCAAAGAAGTGCGCGCAGGTCGTCGATCCGATCGTTGACCAGCCAGCCGTAGTAGTTCTCGCGTGGCCAGGATCGGCCGGTTCGGCGGAACTTGGCGGCGCGGCTCCAGGGGTCGCCAAGATTGTAAAGTGTTGCGGTCAGGCCCGGGTTGTTGGAAATGTCGACCTTGCCGACGGATTTGTAGGCAGCGATCGAATCCTGGATAATCGCGGCCATGTAGTGCAGCGAGATATTCGGGTCCATCGTTGCCTTGTAGACCGCATCGGAATTGGACGCCTTGAGTTTGCGGAAATTGCTCTGGCGCGACACGCGGTCCGTCATTTTCAGGACGGTCAGCGGGCTGAGCTGGCCGAGACCGAAGCTCTGGCCGGCATAAAGTGGCTGGAAGAAGGCCTCGTTGAAGTTCTTCTTCGGATAGCGGACGCCCTCGACGCGTTTGCCGCGAAACTTGCTGTTCCAGACATTTTCGTAACAGGACCAGCGCCGGTCGCTGCTCTTTTGAATATGTTCCTTGCGGCACCGCTCGAACTGAGGGCGCTCGACAAAGGTGTCGACATGTTCGCCGTTGAGCTCGAAATCGAAATTGATCCCGGCATAGGCGAGCGCCTTCACGTAATAGGACTGGGCGCTGTCGAGGGTGTCGTAATTGTAGGTGTGCTCTCCGACGATCGCGCCAATGATGTGAATCGGATCGATCTTGTATTTGCGCGCAACGCGCTTGATCGATCCCATGAGCCGCCTGTCACGTTTCAGGACGGCGAGCACCTTGTCGAACTTGGCATCGTAGCTGGATTTTGCAGAAGAGGTGCGGCGCGCGGACGCATAGGGAATTTTCGGCTGGTTCTTGTACCGGTTGCCTTCGGGAACGGAGCGAACGGACTGTGCGTGGGCCGACTGTAATGAACCGATTGTCGGCAATGCCGGGGTGAGCAACAAACCCAAGGCGAGTATGCCGGTCAATAAATTCGGAAAAACGCTCAAGGGGCCAGTCTTTCTGCACATTTTAATCGCTCTGCGCTTGGCATTTTTGTTTTATCGGGTGCCGGGCAAAATTCTGAGCACCACTCAACCTGATTGAATTTAGATAGTTCAAACCACGCGCCGGTAAATAACACACATATCGATAACCACCCGTAAAAAACACTGCTATGGCACAGATGCAACATCTTCCTGTCGTTACGGCACTTCAATCAACAAAGAAGTGATCGCCGTCACGCGCAAGCTTTCCCGGCGCAATGGGAGTCATTTACGGTTCAATACGGTCCTTCATAATACTTGCAGGGCCCATGCAAAGTCGTACGGATCTGGGAACACGTAGATGATCGTTGAATTCCCGGTGCCGCCGCAAGCCGCACAGTTCCCGCTGGATCGTCACGTGCCAGAGTGCCTCGCCGGCCTCGGCAAGCCGCTCGCGTTTGAGATCGTCCGTTGCCGCCGGGTCGGCATCCGCCTCGTGCAGCCGGTCCAGGGATTTTTCCAGCTTCTTGATCAAACGCGACAGTGTGGACGCCTTTTCGCTGAAGATTTCCTGCTCCAGCGCAGCCGTCAGCGGATCCTTGTCTGAGGTGTTTGTGAATTGCGGCGGTCGAACGGACATGGTCAGTCTCGAAAAACGTCTGGATCGTTACGAAAGTTGCGCGCGTGGCGCGCTGCGGATCAGGTTGAACGCCGGGCCTTCAGATCGTTCTCAAAAAACAACAACCCGCCGAGAGCCGCAAGCTTCAGCACGCACGGCAGCCCGGCATAGGTAACGCTTAGCACGAAATTGAGCTGGGGTGTCATCGCAATGTTCGGATGATATCCGAACAGACCGAGCATCGGCAGGGCAAGTCCCGTGGCGACCGCAAGCGCCGACTTGGAAAGAAACGCCATTACGGAAAAAAGGCGTGAGGCCTGCTGCTGCTTTCCGTCGGCTTCTATGTGATCGGCGAGAATGGCGGGGGGCAGTGCCAGATCGGCGCCAAGTGCCAGGCCCGACAGGGCGCATACCATGGCATAGGCAACAAGATCGCCGTCCTGGAGAAGTGCGGCCCAGCAGAAGGTGAAAATCGCGGCGGCAAGGGAAAACTGCCACGCACGCAGCTTGCCGAACTTGCGCGCCATGGCGGTCCAGATGGGCATCGACAAGGCGCCGGACAGGAAATAGGTCAGCAGAAAGAGCCCGGTATAGGATTCAGCACCAAGGCGATCGCGAATGAAGAAAAGCACCAGCACCGCCGGAATCGCGCTCGCGAACGTGTTCAGGAAAACCAGGCCGAAGAAGATTGCCCGCCACCGATTTCTCATCAGGGCAATCCAGCTTTCCTGCCTTTCGTGTTGAGCGGGCAGGTCGAGCGGGGTGACGCGCATCCAGCGCACCAGAAGCCAGAGCGCAAGGCATAGCAGCGGAAGGTATGCGAATGACAGCCAGTGAAACGCCTGGGATGGCCCGACGATCTGTGTAAGCACCGGCGGTGTGACCGCTGCGACCAGAAGGCCGACGAGACCGATCGCCTCGCGGCTTGCGGTGACCCTGGTCCGCTGCGCGGAGGTGGTGCGCCACAATCCGCCAAGCGCCTGGAAATTGATTGATACGACTGAAAACCCGGTGGTGCAGACAAACACCGACGCGGCAAACCAGAGCACCGGGAACGCTGCGGCCGGATGAAACAGCATCCAGAAACCGACGCCAAGCATCACCGCGCCAAGCGCCAGAATGAAAACGCGTGCGCTGTGAAACCTGTCGCTGAGATCACCGATGATCGGGTCCTGGATCGCATCCACAAGCCTGAGGGCGAGCAGAACCGATCCAAGCGTTGCCAACGGCAGCTGCATCGTTACAGCATAATAGTCCGGGGCGTGCAGGTAGATCGGCAGTCCGACAAAGGCGAGCGGAAAGGCCATGGTGCCGTAGGCAACAAGGCTCTTCACGCTCAAAGGGGAGTTGGTCGCGCCTGCGGCGTTCCGAGCACTGTCGTCAAGACGGTCCGAAGGCGTGTGTGTCTCGTCAACGGACACTGCAATCTGATCCTATCGTTTTCGTCCGGTCCTTACGAACCGGCTCCGACCAGCCTTGACCGCAGTTGCGGATTGCGGGTCTTGTTGCCAAGCCAGATCGAGAAGAACTTCTTCGTGAAAGCAGGATCGCTGATCGTGCCGAGCTTGCGCCCGCCGAGATAGAAGACCGTGCTGCCATTTCCTGTTCTGACGCCGGTGATCGCTTGCCCGGCGGCTACGTTCGGGAAGATCGCGCGCATCTGCTTTTCCCAGGATGCCAGTTGTGCAGCGGAAGCGCCGCCCTGGCGCTTCATTTCCTTTACGGAGCTTTCCGTAATCGTCTTGCCTTTGAAATTCCTGAGATATTTCAGCTTGAGCGCGAACGGGCCGGATGCGCTGTAAACACCATTCGGTGCATAGAGTTCCGCATCGAAGACCTTGAAGCCGAGATAGGTCATGCGCCCCTTGCCGACGAGTTCCGCCGCCGGAACAGTCCGTGCTGCCGGGCCGATATCCGCCGCAGCCGGTGCCGCCGCCATGCCCGCAATAGCGAAGAAGAGACAGAAAAGAGAGATAAGGGGCCAGTTCAGACCGGCCGGCATGATGCGCGAAGTCAAAGGTCAATCCTCCGGGTAGTTTTATGACGTACCACGGTGTGCATACGCAGCCGGGGGACGGACGGATTTCCGTTTCTTTCCGCTAAGTCGCCCTGCGTGCCCAATCGCATGCCCGCGTACGCGAATACCGGCATGCGCAAAAGGACCGATTTCGGCACCGGCCATGTTTCCTTTGATGGTGCGATGCATTATAATGATGGTACGATTACGTCGACCGATCCTGTTGTGCCGTTTTGCACCGGTATGTCGTTGATGATCGGACATGCCGGGAAAGACCCGGTTCAGCTTCTATGATTTTTGCGCATGGTTTCCACGGTTTGGAAGGCAGGCGCGCATTCCGGTTTCAGATGGTCGGCCGAAACGCCCGGGCATTCGAAGTTCAGCGAATTTGATGATGCTCCCGCCAACCGGAGGGAGCGCAGTGTGGGCCAGTGTAATGAGCGATTCCGACCTGAAACCGAAATTGAAGCAGAAGACCAAGGTCCAGAAACCGAAGCTTTACAAGGTCATTCTCCTCAATGATGACTTCACACCGCGCGAATTCGTGGTGCTGATCCTGAAGGCCGAGTTCCGTCTCGACATGTCCCAGGCCGAAGTCGTCATGATGACGGCGCACCAGAAAGGGGCCTGTGTCGTCTCCGTCTATCCGAAGGATGTTGCCGAAACCAAGGCAACGCGGGCGATTGATGCGGCGAGCCAGCTCGGCTATCCGCTGCAGTTCACCGTTGAACCCGAGTGAGATTGACTGTGCGTCGAAAAAAGCGCTAGTCGGTCGTAACCGTGTTCGCCGGGCTGATCCAGCGGCGATGCATGTCCTGAATGACCCCTGCCTTGCGTGACAGATCCATCCAATAATCGAAATAGGCGGCCAGACCCGGAGAGGACGGCGGCATCAGGTATGCGAACAGGAAACGGCTTGCGGTGTTTTCCGGAACAACGGCCGAATAACCATCAAGCGATATTGCCAGTGCGCGCGCCTGCTCGCGTGTCCAGAGCGCGGCATCGACGTCCTGAAGCTCCCTGAGCTTGCTGTAGTCCGGCAACACGCGAAGTTTGGCAGACGGAAAAGTCCGCTTGGCAAGGGGGATCAGAACCGGGTCGTCGAACACGGCGATGGTCAGGTCCTTGTTCTGCGAAATCACCGACTTCGACTTGAACTCCTCGACGCGGTCACTCTTGACGATCAGCGCGAGCGGGCTCTCGAAGTAAGGCTCGCTGACCGTCAGCGTGTTCAGGCGCTCGTCGGTGATGTAAAGACCTCCGACCGCGATATCGAATTTGTGCTGCTTCAAGTCGTCGGCAAGGCTTTGCCAGTCATAGGGTACGAGTTCCAGGCGCACATTCATGCTCTGCGCGAACCGGTACATCATCTCGACATCGTAGCCGACAAGCCGGCCGTCATTGTTCCGGTACGCGAAGGGCATGACGTTCGGATTGATACCGACGCGCAGGACGCTGGTCGTCTCGATCCGGTCGATCGTGTTTTGCGCGGACAGTTCGTCCGTTTCAGCCGCGGTTGTTTCCGGTGGCGCGTCCGCATCCTGCGCCGGTTCAACGCTCGCAACCCGGTTCGCGTCGCTGAGCTGCTGCACGTAGTCGGGAAGCGCGGCTGCCCTGTAGCTGACTTCGGAATGCAGCGGAGCATGCGTCCCGCCATAACTGCCGATCGCCCAGATCCCGGAAAATGCGGCGGCAGACACGGCCAGCGTCACGAAAAGGGCCTGGGGCCTGAAGCGCACCTTGCCATGAAAGAGGAATGTGATCGCGGTTGCCACAAAGGCGAAGGCGGATACGGAAGTGATAACCTGGCCGTAGCGCGTGATCGCCATCGTTTCCACGTAAAGATCCGTCGTTCCCTGCGGAAGGCCAAGCCAGTCCGCCATGAAGGTGACGGCGCCGATGGAAGAGGTGGGCGAGCCGATGCTTGAGATGAGCGTGACGAAAGGCAATTCCAGCAACTGCTGCTTCTCGATCGGCAGATAGTAGTAGTAGGCGGCGTAGATGAGGAAGACCAGTATGAAGAAGTTCCCGATCTGCGCCAGCGGGTAGCTCACAGAAAGGGTCGTTTCGATGATTTCTTTCTGTTGCTGGTCCTCACCTTCGTTCTCGTTCAGTTTTTTGGCAAAATTCTGCGTCGCCTGCTGGATCAGCGGCAGGGACGCGACCGAGAGCGACGTCACCACCGCAACCATGAAGGCTTCGCGCAGTCCGGACAGGATTTCCCGGTAGGTCAGCGGCAAAAACACCGTCAGCAGCATCGGGAAGACCCACAGTGCAAGCACCAGCGAACTCAGCATCACGACGGCGATATAGATCGACAGGGCGGCGAAGCCGGTCAGACTGACGGAACTGATGGATTCTGCGAACAGGGCGCAGACGCCGACAGGTGCGAGATAGACAATCCAGCCCCAGATGCGCACACACGCGTTCCGGATGATTGTCAGCATGTCGAGCAGCGGCGTCGGCTTTACGCTGTGCTGGATCGCAATGCCGAAGATGACCCCCATGAGCACGACAGAGGGAATGTAGTTCTGGCTGAGCGCCTCAAAGAAGTTGTCCGGTATCAGCAGCTCGACGAGCGATACCGCAGAGCCCTTCTCGTCCGGCAGGCTCGCCGAAAAATCGACAACAGTGGCCGTGCCGACCAGCGGCACTGTCGAGGCAGCGACGATCAGGAACGCGAAGGTCACGCCCCAAAGCAGCAGATAGACAGGCCAGCTCTTGCGAAAAAGCGTCAGCGCGGTTGCCGGGGACAGGCGCCCGAGGCCGAGAAGCAGCGAGGAAATCAGATACGGGAGAACCACCACTTCCATCAGGCGGATATAGACATCGCCGAACGGCTGCAGGAACGTCGTCAGCGCCGGACTCACCGAGCCGATTGTGATCCCGAGTGCGCCACCGATCAGCACAAGGAGGGGCAGCAGCTTGTTTTTCACAAAGAGCGCTCCTCTCCCGGAATGACATCACTGCGCTGGCAGGACTCACCGCAGGCGCCCTTTCCAGAACGCGCATGGTTGAGCGGTTCCCGCTTGTGATCTTGCCGGAAAATCAGCTGCTTGAGAAGCGGGCAGGCCGCGCCTGCCGGCCGGTCCACCCGCGGATCGATCAATCGCGCAGTTTCACAATCTTGTCGTCACCGCCGCCCGGATTGTCATCGTCGGGCCCGTCCGTCTCCGTCACCACGGCTTCGTCGACGTCGATCTCGACGGCCTCCGCTTCCTCCGCCAGCGGTTCGGTGATCCCGAGATCCACGGCCGGATCATAGGTCTGCGTCAGCCCGAGTTCCTCTGCCGGGCCCTTGCCCTCCATGGCCATCTGGTAGTTGGCGATCACGGACTTCAGTTGCACGATCTGCTCATTGGCGGTGTCCACCTGGATCTTGTAGCGCTGCAGGCGTTTGTTTTCTTCCACAAGGTCTTCCAGATTGTCTGCGAACTTCTGGTTCTGGTTGCGCTGGTGGTTCAGGTCGGTGAGCGCGGAATTGTAGCGCAGGTTGACTTCCCGCAGCTTGGCAGACGTCGCCATCAGCTCGTTGCGGTCTTTTTCGTGGTTGGTCTGCGCGCTGTCGAGCAGATGCTCGACCTCCTGCATCCGTTTCAGGATATCGCGGCCGCGCTCTTTCAGGGCCGAGTTCTCGCGGGCCATTTCCTGGAGCGACTGGGCGCCGATGCGGCGCTGCGACGAGAGGTTCTCGATCTCCGCGTTCAGCGCATAAATCTCATTGTCATGCTTGCGCTGTTCTTCCTCGAGACGTGACTTCGAATAGACAAGCTCCTGGTTGGCGACATCAAGGTGCGACTTCAGGTCTATGTTGTCGTTGCGGAATTCGATCAGTTCGCGTTTGGCGGCTTCAAGATCGCTGGTCGCCTGGTTGTTCTTGCGGATCTCGTCTTCAAGAAGCTTTGCGCTTTCGGCAAGGTTCTGCTGGAGTTCCTTTTCGCGGTGCTTCACTGCCTCAAGGTCTTCCTTCAGGCCGTCGGCGTGCCGCTCCAGCGTCTCGTGCTTGGCCAGCAGGTCGTTGTATTTGCCGCTGATATCTGCGACCTGCGTATTTGCCTCGACCAGCTTAGCGCTCTGAAGGCGATATTCCTCGTTGACTTTCTTGTTGTTGTCGCGGATCGAGACGATATCGTTGCGCGCCGTCTCCAGCGCCGTGCGCGTTTCGGTGGCGCGCTTGCGCAGG
>JBCDEN010000371.1:0-4870 GCA_039179715.1 Pseudomonadota bacterium | reverse complement strand
GTCAGGCTCGCCCCGGGTTGAACCGAAGACGGCAGGATGAACGGAAACATCGAAATGCCGACGGTTGCGATGATCCCGACAATCGCCGATTTCGAGAAGACGAAGATCAGCATCTCCAGCTTTGTCTGAAGCAAGAGCAGCGTTCCGATCAATCCGAGAAAGCCCAGACCGGGCACGATCCAGAGCAAGGGATAGGCCGCGTAATTTGCCATCCACGCCCCGTCCTCGATCGCGGCGGTCTTGGCCAGCGGGTTCGCCTGCATGTTCGGATCGACATCCGAGGTAATCCGGAAACCGTCGACATATCCGCTCGCAACGAGATACCCCCCGAGCGCAAAGAGGACAATCCCGAGAAGCGCGGCAATGGTGCCGTAGCGACGGGCTCTTGTCGCGATCTCGCCCGACGTGCGCATGACAAGCCACACAGCTCCGTGCATCACTAGCATGGCAACGGAAAGCAATCCGCACAGCAGCGAGAACGGAGAGAAGAGGCCGAAGAAAGACCCTTCGTAGGTCATCCGCAAATCGTTATCGAGCGCGAAGGGCACACCCAGAAGCACGTTACCGACAGCGACGCCGAAAACAAGCGCCGGCACGAAAGAGCCGATGAACAGCGCCCAGTCCCAGCTGCTCCGCCAGGACGGATCGGGTCTCTTGGACCGGTATTTGAACGCAACCGGACGCAGGATCATAGCGGCAAGCACCACGAACATGGCGAGGTAAAATCCTGAGAAGCTGATCGCGTAGAGCGGCGGCCAGGCGGCAAAAATCGCGCCTCCTCCGAGGATGAACCAGACCTGGTTGCCTTCCCAAGTCGCGCCGATCGTATTGATCACGACGCGGCGTTCAATGTCGGTTTCGGCAATGAACGGCAGCAATGCACCGACGCCCATGTCGAACCCGTCGGTCACGGCGAAGCCGATCAGAAGAATGCCGAGCAGCACCCACCAGATCACTTTCAGAGTCGAGTAGTCGATCATTTCGTAAAGGACCATGGCCGCTCACTCCGCAGGAACAGGGGCTGCGCCGGAAACCGGCTGTGCGCTCGCTGGCGGCGGCGCGGTCTCTGCCGGTTCGCCGTCGTCGGGACCTATCCGGATATATTTGATCATCAGCGCGACCTCGATCACCAAAAGCGTGCTGTAAAGGATCACGAAGCCTGCCAGCGTCAACAGCACCTCGGTGACTGAAAGGCTGGACACGGCCGCGGAGGTCGGCAGCATACTCTCGATGATCCAGGGCTGGCGGCCGTATTCGGCGACGAACCATCCCATTTCGCAGGCGATCCATGGCAGCGGGATCGACCACACGGCGACATGAAGCAGCCACCGGTGCTTTTGGCGCAGAAGATCCAATTTGCCGGACGAGGAAAAATAGAAGAAGACGGTGGTCAGCAGGATGAAGAAGAAGCCGCACGCCACCATGATACGGAAAGCGTAGAACATCGGCCACACATTGGGCACCGTCGACCAGGCGGCCTCCTCGATCTGTTCCGTCGTCGCCTCCAGTGGATTGTCCGTATAGGGCAGCAGCAGGTAGGCATAGCCGAGCGAGCTGGCATTGTAGCTGAAGGTTTCACGAACCTCGTCGGACACCGTGTCCGGATTCTCCCTGATCTTTTGAAGGGCATCCCAGGCAATCGCACCCTGGCGAATGCGGTCCTTGGAGCGGTCGACGAGTTCATTGATGCCGGGGATCACGGTGTCCAGCGACCGGGTCGCGATCAGACCCATGACATAGGGCACCTCGATCGCGAAAATGTTCTCCCGTTTTTCCATGTCCGGCCAGGCAACGACATTGAAGGCTGCCGGAGCCGGTTCGGTTTCCCACATGGCCTCGATCGTCGCGAGTTTCATCTTCTGGTTCAGGTTGGCCTCGTAGCCGCTTTCATCGCCGAGCACGACAACGGAAAGCGCCGAAGCAAAGCCGAAGGCGGATGCGATCGCCATGGACCGCTTGGCAATCTGAAGATGCCTGCCCTGGAGCATATACCAGGCCGAAATACCAAGCATGAACAGCGCGGCAGTGACGTAGCCCGCCGAGACCGTGTGCACGAATTTCGCCTGCGCAACCGGGTTGAACAGCACGTCGAAGAAACTGTTGACCTCCATGCGCATGGTGTCCGGATTGAATATGGCTCCGACCGGGTTCTGCATCCAGCCATTGGCGATCAGGATCCAGAGCGCGGAGAAGTTCGTCCCGAGCGCGAGCGCCCAGGTCGCCCCCAGGTGCTGGCGCTTGGAAAGCTTGTCCCAACCAAAGAAGAAGAGGCCAACAAAGGTCGCTTCGAGAAAGAAGGCCATCAAGCCCTCGATGGCGAGCGGCGCGCCGAAGACGTCACCCACATACTGGCTGAAATAGGCCCAGTTCATGCCAAACTGGAATTCCATCGTAAGGCCCGTGGCAACGCCGAGGACGAAGTTGATCCCGAACAGCGTTCCCCAGAACTTCACCATCCGCTTCCAGATCTCGCGGCCGGTCATGACGTAGACCGTTTCCATCGTTGCAAGCAGGATGGACAACCCGATGGTCAATGGCACGAACAGGAAGTGATAAAGCGCTGTCATGGCAAACTGCAGCCGAGACAGATCGACGACACTCAGTTCCATTGTCTTTCCCCTTTTCAAACCGCCAGGGTCTGAACCTCAAGTCAGGGCTGCTCTCAACCGTCACAATGCAACTCGGCGCACTCATCGCCGCGCAGATCGCTCGTCTTGTTGCGTCAAAAAAACCGGTAAGAGCAATATGCTAACTAGTCCGGATGGTGACGCAGGGCAGCAGTGAGGTCAATGCGACAAGTCGTAGTGGGCAACCAGAAATCGCAGAAAAACCTCTGGTCATTTTTGAAAAAGTGCATGCGCATTGACAGGTTTCACCGAAAGCTGCGCACTTTTTACAAGTGCAGCACGCGGTCGGCGATTTTCAGCTCTCGCCGTTTGTGAGCGATCATCAATACGGCCGATGTGCCCTTGTATTCCAGGAACCTGTCGAGAACATCCACGGCGGTGCCGTCATCAAGCCCTTCGGTCATTTCATCCAGGACGAAAAGCGCAGGACGCGTGAGGAAGGCCCGGGCAAGCGCAAGCCTTCGCTGTTCACCGCCCGACAGTCCAAGCCCCCCTTCGCCGAGAACGGAATACAGTCCGTCTCTCCCGGCAGCGATGCGGTTTGCAAGCGCGGACCGCTCCAGCGCCTGCCACAGACCGTCATCGGTTGCCTGCGGGGCCGCAACGCGCAGATTTGCTGCAAGCGTGTCATTGAAAAGATACGGACGCTGGCTGATGACCGTGACCACCCGGCGCAGCGCATCCTCCGGATCGTCCTCGATCAAGCGCCCGTCCAACAGGATGTGGCCGTTCCGGGCATGGATCAGCCGGGCCGCAAGCGCTGCAATCGTGCTTTTGCCGCAGCCACTGCGCCCGGCAATCGCGACGATCTCACCCTGGCCGATTTCAAATGACAGGCCGTCCAGTACATCTTTTGCGGCACCTTCATAACGGAACGACACTCCTTCAAAGCGAAGCGCGCTTTCGGTGCTCACGTTTGGGTCTGCAAACTGCGATCGTTCCCCGCTCTCGTCAGGGGGCACCTCACCTGCCGCAACCGTCCGTCCGGCAGCCAGAGACGTTCGAGGCAGAGTTTCGAGGCCGGCAAGCATCAAAGAGATGATTTCCGGCAACGCAATGACGATCAGCACGAGGCCGGCAGCAAAGGCAAGGCCGAACGAGCCGTCGATCACGCCCAGAACGCTGACCGCCAGCATCGCCGCCAGAAAGGCCTGCCCGATGAGGTTTGATGCGGCGGACGTCGCCGTCGCGCGTCTTTCGAGCCGATCTTCGGCCTGTCGCAGCCGGTGGCCGGCGTGGATGACCCCTTCTGCTGCGGCGTCAAGCCCGCCATAGACTGCGAGATCCCGTCGTCCGGCAGCCAGATCGGCAGCGCGCAGCCGCATTGCCTCGGACGCGGCGTCGGCGCGGCGCGCGGTGTTGCGGTCGGTCCGGACCAACGATCGAAAGGCAAGAGATGCCCAGGCCAGCGTGAACACCAGACCCGTCAGGAAAACGGGCAACGAAATCGACGCCCAGAACAGGAGAGCACAGATCAGAACAGCGGCCGCCACCGCACCAGGCACGACCAGTCTCAGGTAGATCGCGTCGAGTGCGGCAATATCCGCCGTCAAACGGTTCAGGAGCAAGCCGGACCGGCGCTCCTGGAGCAATCCCGACGCATGGACTGCAAACAGCCGGTCGCGGAGATCCCCGAGGAAGCGGAAAGTCGCGTCGTGGGTCAGCAGACGTTCGCCGTAGCGCCCTGCGGTTCTGACAATGGCCAGAGCCCGGATGATTGCGCTCGGTGCGAATATGTTGAGGAAGGTGCCGCTTAGCCCGGCAATCGCCGCGGCCGTGATGAACCACCCGGAAACGCCGAGTAGCAGCAGACCGGCAGATGCAGGCAGCAGGGCGACAAGAATGCCGATCCAGAAGTGAAAGCGGTCATACATGCGTTGACGCGCCACGATTTGCCAGATCGCCCTCATGTTGCCGGCTCCAGGACACGCGCCTCGCATTTGTCCAGATCCAGCAGACGGCCGGGCAACCGCGAAACGGCAGCATCATGCGAGGCGACTAGTGCCGTTCTTCCCCGCGCCAGCTGTTCCAGCCCCCTGACGACATCGGCAGCGGTCTCGTCGTCGAGACCGGCGGTCGGTTCATCGGCAAGGAGAAGAAAAGCATCCGTGCGCAAGGCGGCCCGCGCCAATGCGATACGGCGGATCTCACCGGCGGACAGACCAAAACCGTCCTCTCCGATCCGGGTTGCAAGGCCCTGCGGCAGCCGCCTGACAAGCTCCTCTGCTCCCGCCAGACTGAGT
>JBCDEN010000136.1:0-7949 GCA_039179715.1 Pseudomonadota bacterium | reverse complement strand
GTCCAGGTGCCCTCCAGGTAATCGCTGTACCTGACCAGTCCGTCATCGCCGGTCAACACGGTTTCCTGGACACCGAGCACGCTGCTTATCTTGTCTGCCGGGAGTTTCGCATAGATTTCCACGGTATCCGTATCGCGCAACACGATCACGGTAAGCCGATCGCGCAGGATCGACCCGATCATGAACACGCCGACGGCGATCACGGCCAGAAGCGGTGTGATCGCCAGAACCAGTCTGCGCTTTGAAAGCCTGCTCACCTCACCATCTCCCGGGCGAAGTCAAAGCGTCGTGAAAGACGTCACGACAGGAGATTCTCGCTGTCCACTTCGGCCCAGATCTCTTCCCAGACCTTCTTGGACTTGCCGCGCTGCTTCACAGCCTTGGCTGCTTCAACATTGTCCATCATTCCGTCACCCTTGACGATAATGAGGCCGACCATGCCTGTCGCCATATGAGGCGTGCATTTGTATCCGTAGACACCCGGCTGATCCAGGGTGAGGGAAAAATCATTGCTGATGCGGCTTTTCCACTTTTCCGAGCCTTCCGGTATCATGCCCTTGACGGACTCGGTGTTGTGGCCCTTGTCGGTGCTCACGAACTCGATGGTATCGCCGGGCTCGACCACGAGGACGCGGGGCAGATAGACGTTCCGGACCTTGCTGTCGTCGGGATGCTTGTTAAGCATCTGAACCGTATGCGTTGTTCCGCTTGCGCGCGCACCAACCGAAGATGCTGCAATGGCAGCCATCCCGACAATAACGGTACGGCGATCCAGTAAATTCGTCATGATGTTTCGTCCTTCCCTTAGGTTCTTTGCGGATTTTACGCCAACGATGCGCGCCCGGATCAGTCAGGCAAAGCCAAAATGCGAGACGCGCGCGCACGCAGGTCTTTCGAGGATCGAGGCGCGGTTTTTCCGCGTTGCCGCTTGTTGCATTCGGGAAACCGGACCTGCGAAATGGCTTGACGACAGTTTGTCTCTGGCGATGAAAAACACGGTGGCTTCAGGTTACATCTAAAACTGTAATCTAGATTTTACACTTCATATTGTAAAATTAAATTTACAACAATTGCGCATCCGGACGCGCGTAAGGCGGAAAGCCGATCCCCGTCCGTTCTGTCGACCGGTTCTGATGGCGAAGGGTTCAGGATCAGTGGCTGTCCATCACTTATCGCCCGATACTCTAGCGGGGGATATATTCCGCAAGATGCATGACTTCCAGGGCCGAGCGAGCGATGACATCGGCGCCGGTGTTGCGGAATTCATCGGGACGGGTCACGACCGCTGCTCCACCCAGTGCAATTTTCATGTCTCTGGTGGCCGGGTCCTTGCGGCACCGCGCGATTGCTTCCGTGCAGTCGCCGGTTTCCTCAAGTTGTCCGATGGAAAGGCCGAGCAGGTGATAGGGACGCGAGGACAGTCGCATGAACAGTGTGTCGCCGATTTCCATGTCGGCACCGCCGTCGACGATCCAGCCCATGTCACGCAAACACATCCTCACAAGGGTCACGCCAAGCGTATGTTTTGTGCCATGCGAGCGGGCAAGCAACACCCTCTTTGCAGAAGGATGCGGGTTGACCAGTTGCACACCTGCATGGGTTGCGTGATTGACGATCGTATTCAATCGCGTCGACGCCACGGCGACCTGCATGAAATCAGTTTCATCGTTACACCAATAGGTGCCGAGTTGCGTCGCAACCGGGCAGAACAAATGGATAACGAGTGTCTGCATCGGAATATTTGCCTGCAGCAGTTCGTTGATGATTTCCCTGTGGTGCCTGGGGTCCGGATCGATGAGTGATTTCATGAATCTCTCTCGAAACAGGATCGCCTTGTCCGCCAGGGGGAGTTGACGCGCCTTTTCGTCCTTTTCGGGATAGAGGCGGAAATCGAGCTCTGTTTCCGCAAGCAGCGAAGAGGCCTGACCATTAATGTCAGGATGCAGGTCATTCACCAGTCCGGAAACGCGCTCACGCACCGTTCGCTCCAGGATTGTGAGATCCTGGGAGTTCAACTGGGTTGTTTCTTCTGCCTCTAAAGGCTGGCCGGTGTCAGCGAGTGGCTGCGAGAACACTTTTTTGCTCGCTGCATCTTCGCTATTTTCTTTATAGGCCAATTCCCCCCCTCCCGATAGCTCGGCCCAGGCGGTCAGGCTTTCCTCCGCTATTCATTAACCCTACACCACAGAGCGGAACCCGCATATTCCGCTACGTAGTTTCACTTGGAATAAGCCAGTTTTGATTTTCAACGATCTTCCGCGCGATGCGTCATCTGGACAAAGTTTTCCTGTTTGCCAGGCCATGCATGCATGCGCCTTGTGCCGGTCGACTTTCCGGCCAGTGCCGTTGATACCAAAGCCGCGATCTGCGAAGCGTTCAGACCTGCTTGTTCGTACATGTCTTCGGGTGCTGCCTGGGAAATGAAACTGTCCGGGAGCGTCATGGTGCGTATGTCGCAGCGGCCATCAAGCAGGCCTTTCGCTGCAAGGTGGTGCAGCACGAGAGCCCCGAAGCCGCCTGTTGCGCCCTCTTCGATGGTGACGAGAAGCTCATGGGTTGAGAACAGGTTTTCCAACAGCTCCACATCAAGCGGTTTTGCGAACCGGGCATCCGCGACCGTTACGGAAATACCTTGTTTTTCCAACTTCTTGCGGGCGTCCAGGCAATGGGAAAGCCGCGCGCCGAAGGAAAGCAGGGCAGCGCTCTCTCCGCGTTCCACGATCCTGCCTTTTCCAATCGTCAGGGGCATGGCGGTGGCCGGCAGGGCAAGGCCCGTGCCTTCACCGCGCGGATAGCGGAAGGCGATGGGGCCGTCATCGTGCCCTGCTGCGGTCGCCACCATGCGGGTGAGTTCAGCTTCGTCGCTGGCCGCCATCACGGTGAAGTTCGGCAGGTTGGCGAGATAACCGACATCGAATGCACCTGCATGTGTCGGCCCGTCCGCGCCCACAAGGCCGGCCCGGTCTATGGCAAAGCGCACGGGAAGGTTCTGAAGCGCGATGTCATGGACGACCTGGTCGTAACCCCGTTGCAGGAAGGTCGAATAGATCGCGCAGAAAGGCTTCATGCCGCTTGCCGCGAGGCCGCCGGCAAAGGTGACGGCGTGCTGTTCGGCGATCCCGACATCGAACGTGCGCTCGGGAAATTCCTTTCCGAAGACGTCGACGCCTGTTCCGGCCGCCATTGCCGCCGTGATCGCGACAACCCGGTCGTCTTTCCTTGCCTCCCCGACCAGCGCGTTTGCAAACACCTTGGTGTAGCTCGGTGCCTTGGCCTTCGCCTTTGACTGTTTTCCGGAGGTAATGTCGAACTTGGAAACGCCGTGGTATTTGTCGTGCGACGTTTCGGCAAAGCTGTAGCCGGCACCCTTGCGCGTCACGGCGTGCAGCAGAACGGGGCCGGTGCTTTTGCTCCTGAGCTTGCTCAGGACTCCAACCAGGGCCTTGACGTCATGTCCGTCGACGGGGCCGTGATATTCGAATCCCATATGCTCAAACAGGCTGCGCTCTCTTGCAAGCGTATCGGTCCGGGAGGTCAGGTCGTTGAGGTGATCCGAAAGCGCGCCCGTCGGGGGTGAAATCGACATGTTGTTGTCGTTCAGGATCACGAACATCCGCCGGTTGAGATCTCCGGCATTGTTGAGCCCCTCATAGGCCATGCCTGCCGTCAGGGCGCCATCGCCGACAACACAGACCACGTCTTGCGAGCCGCCTGAAAGATCGCGGGCAACGGCAAAACCGAGGCCGGCGGAGACCGAAGTCGAGGAATGCGCCGCGCCGAAGGGATCATAGGGACTTTCGCTGCGCCTGGTAAAACCCGAGAGACCGTCTTTCTTGCGCAATGTGCGCATGCGGTCGCGCCGGCCGGTCAGAACCTTGTGCGGGTAACACTGATGGCTTACGTCCCAGATCAGCGTGTCCCGGGGTGTGTCGAAGACGGCGTGGATGGCAACGGTCAGTTCAACGACACCGAGACTGGAACCGAGATGCCCGCCGGTTTCGGACACGACGGAAATGATCTCGGTCCTGAGCTCATCCGCCAGTGCGGCAAGCTGATCCGCAGACATGCGTCTGAGGTCTCGCGGGTCTTGCACCTGATCGAGCAGTGGCGTCGATTCAACCCTGCTGGATATGAAGCTCATACCGTTTCCTCCCGCGCCTTTTGCCGCCCCTCCGGCACTTTTCCACTCTCAGACCCAGACATTTGTCATGCCTGGAAACGGAGCGGTTTCAGCTTCACCGTTGGACGGCGAGGTGTCTTTTATTCTTGACGAACTTGACGAATGTGTAAACTTTTTTTTACACATTCTGCCTAAAAACATACCAGTTGATGCGTGCGACACGGACAACAACCCGGCACGTGCGGGGCCAGGGGCCTTGACGTCCTGACCGATGAAACGCCAGGCGACGCAAGTTTGGCCGCCGGCCGCATTCGTGTTGCGGCTAACCGGGTATTGTTTCGTTGCACTCACGCGGCATATTCTGGTCTGAACGTACTTCCGGTGAACAGGGTTCCAGCATGGCTGCGGCGACTTTTGCACTTCTCGTCCTTGTTGCTGCATCGAGCGGCGCGATATTCAAGCCCGGGCCCTGGTATGACACGCTGCGAAAGCCGTCATGGACACCGCCGCCGTGGGCGTTCCCGGTTGTCTGGACGGTGCTCTACATCATGATCGCCTATGCCGGATGGGATGTGTGGACCAAAGCCGGGTGGTCGTTTGCCATGGTCCTTTGGGCGGTGCAGCTCATCTTGAACGGCTGCTGGTCGTGGCTGTTTTTCGGATTGAAGCGTATGGATCTTGCGCTGGTCGAGTTGGCCCTGCTGTGGCTCGCGATCGCCGGATTCATCCTGGCGGCCTGGCCGATTTCCGCGCTCGCATCCCTTCTCTTCGTTCCCTATCTCCTTTGGGTGACCACGGCAGGGCTGCTCAATTTTTCGGTGTTGCGGCTCAATGCGGCTGACTGATCTCTCAGTCTGCCGGCGACGTCAAGCAAGTGGGCGAAGAGCGACAGGGTCAGTAAGGCAAGAACCCAGCCAAGCGCATTGCCTCGGAGCGCGAAAGCCAGCGCCGCCAACAGGAAGGTTCCGGCAAGAGCGCCGCCCGCCAGAGCCTTGAAGCGCGCCATCGGCCTTTGCGACAGAAAACTGAGAAGCAGGGTTTCGGCCCACAGGATTGCCATGGCGGCAAAGGCCAGCCAGCCCGTTTCGAGCCAGGTGGTCAGGACGCTCATTTCTGGCCCGCCGGGATGCGGAGCAGTTGACCCAGATCCTTGAAGAAAACCCTGACATGTGCGAGCGGATCACGGCGCACCAGCTTCTTGTTCAGGTAGGATTCCCAGGTCAGACGCTGAACATCGGGATCGGCGCAAAGCGTTACGAAGCGCTCACGCAGGCGATCGCTGCGGTACCAGACGGACTGCATGATCCCGAGGATGAAGAAAATCCGGCCGTGATCCTTCATGAAGCGTCTGCGTGCCTGCCTGAGTTCCGACGCTTTTCCCGTGGCCAGGCAAGCGGCAACGGCATCGGCGCTCAGGCGGCCGCACAACATGGCGTAATAGATGCCCTCGCCTGACGAGGGTGCGACCGTTCCGGCGGCGTCGCCTGCCAGCAGAACATTCCTGCCATTGTCCCAGCGCCGCATGGGTTTCAGCGGCAGCGGTGCACCCTCGCGGCGGATGACGCGCTGTCCCTGAAGGGATGATGCCTTGAGAAGTTCGGCCGTCGCGGAGCGGAGGTTGTGACCCTTGACGGCTGATCCGCATCCAACGGATGTGTGTTTGCCATGAGGGAAGACCCAGCCGTAAAAGTCCGGAGATATCCGGCCGTCATAAACAACGTCGCAGCAGTCTTCCCGGAAGTCGCTTGCAGCCTCGCTGTCCGGGCTTTCGATAATCTCGTGATAGGCAAAAACATAAGGAGGTTTCTTGCTGCGCGGGAACATCAGCCGGCGTACGGCTGAATTCGCGCCGTCCGCACCGATTACGATCCGGGCCGAGTGTGTTACCGGTTCCTGCGTGTCTGCGCCGTTTGCCGTTTCGAAGGACAGCAGGAGACTGCCATCTTCCGTTTCCTCCATGTGCGCCAGTTTGCCCGTCAGCCGGGTTGCGCCTGCGTCCGCCGCGCGGGCACGCAGATACGGATCGAAGGTTTCCCGGTCAACCATGCCGACAAAGCCTATGTCGCCGATGCGCATTTCCACCGATTTTCCGGACGGGGCAATGACCCTTGCAGCATTTGCCCTTGAAACGAGCATGTCCTCGGAAATGGAGAAATCCTTCAGCGCGCGCGAGGGAATGGCACCGCCGCAGGGCTTGATGCGGTTGCCGGGGTCCACGAGCAAAACGGAGTGGCCGGAAGCGGCCAGATCTTCGGCTGCAATTGCACCGCTCGGACCACCTCCGATCACAGCGACGTCGAATGTGGTTACCATGGCTGACCTCGTTTGTTGGCCCGGTTCGGCGGGCGCGATGATCTATTCCGCAGGCACTGCCGCGTGTTCTGGCCCGGATGCGCTGCGGGACGGCGACGCCGATCCGACGCTGATGCGAAGCGCAATCAGCGCCGACATCAGGAACAGCAGGGCCTCCAGTGCGAAGACTAGCGTGAATGCGGTTCCGTCGTTGCCGGTGGACCAGCGGCCGAGCGACAGCACGATGGTCCCGGCAACGCCGCCGAGCCCGAAGGAAATCGCCTGCGCGGCTCCCCAGACGCCCATGCGCACGCCCTCGTTGGATGTCTTGCCGCCTCCCGCCAGAACCATCATCGTGCCGACTGCGGCAACGGCGAATGCACCATTCATGAACCCGAGTGCGAAAATGTTGGCTTCAAGAGGCCAGACGGGCGCGAAGGACGCGGAAACGGACAGGAACGCGAGCGCAATGCCCGACCCGAGACAGCCTGAAAAGATGAAGAACTTTATGAGGCCCGGCTTGCGTTTGGAAAACAGCCCGCCGGCTATTCCCACGATGGCCATGCCGAAAAAGACACCGCCATGTTGCGTTCCGGACAGCTTGGTTGTTTCACCCGGTGTCATGCCGAAAAGCAGGCCCGCATATGGTTCCAGAACGAGATCCTGGGTCGAGTAGGCGAGCATGGACATGAAGATGAACAGAGTGAGCAGGCGCGCTTCCGGGTCGTTCCAGACTTCCCTGATGCTTTCCTGAAAACTGGTGGCGCGCTGGCGGTCCCGGTCGCCGATGACGGTCGGTTGTTTCTCGATACCCGCAATGGCGATCGCGGAAATCGACAAAACGACCAGCCCCGTAATCGCGGTGACCGCGACGAGCCGCGCATGCGTATAAGGATCGAGATTGATGCCGGTGACAATGGAGGTCACGACAATGCCGGCGATCATCAGCATCCAGGTGATTGTCGCCGCCGATGCGCGCCGCTCGGGAGCGGTTTTTGCTGCCATCAGGGCAAGCAGGCTGGTCCCGCTTGCCCCGATCCCGATGCCGATCAGCGTATAAGCAACGATCGCGGCGATGAGCCCGACGGCAAAGCCGGACTGAAACAGGAAGGTTGTCGCGGCCGCCGCCGTTCCGCTCACGGCCAAGAGCGCCAGACCGCCCAGGATCCAGGCTGTTCTCGAGCGGCCGACATCAGACCGGTGTCCCCAAACCGGACGCGAGAGCTGGACGGCGTAGTGAATGCCGACCAGCAGTCCAGGAATGATCGCCGCAAGGCTCAGTTCCACCACCATGACCCGGTTGAGCGTCGAATTCGTCAGTACGACAATCGAGCCAAGCGATGCCTGGACCAGGCCAAGCCGAACGATCGCAAACCAGCTCAATCCCTTGACCTTTTGCTGCAACGCTGGGCCACTGGCGACTTGGCGAAACATCGGAATTCTCCCCTACATCATGGAAAGCGCGGGTTGCGTGAGCGTTCGCAGGCCAAAGGCTGAAATCATCATGCCGGTGACATAAAGTCCGACGCCGATCGCC
>JBCDEN010000294.1:0-5790 GCA_039179715.1 Pseudomonadota bacterium | reverse complement strand
TTGCAACGAAGCCACCGACCGCGATCGTGAAGCGATCGCCGCTCGATGTTGCCTTTACCGACATGAGCAGGTTGAAAATTATGAAGGAAACAGCAGAAGAAAGTAGAAAAATTGCCATAGATGCCTCCAGCCCGGCTCCCGAACCGGAAAGCCAACCAGTCAAACGGCACAGACTTCTCAGCCCTTGCGCTACGTAACCCTACAACCAATGATTTGTCGGTACAAATGAATGATCAGGGCTGGAAAAGCCCTGATGCGATCAGGCCCGGCCGGCTGTTGCGCACGATTTCCGCGCGCGCGCCGGGATCATCCGCGCGGTCAGCCAGGCGTTTTCAACACACCCAATTACGAACCAGGCACCGTGGCCGGGCGTTGCGGCTCGGCCGCCGTCATTCCCCGGGACGCGGCGAGCGGCATGATGCGCAGACGCGTGATCCGGTTCTTTTCCCGCCTCAGAACGGTAAACCGGAACCCGTGGAAGGTGAAAATCTGGCGTTCTTCCGGGATCATTCTGGCTTCGTGAATGACCAGCCCGGCGATGGTCGTCGCCTCGTCATCCGGCAGGCTCCAGTCGGCGGCGCGGTTCAGGTCGCGGATCGGCACGGAGCCGTCGATGATGACCGAGCCGTCGGCCTGCGGACGCAGCCCTTCCAGGTCCAGGTCATGCTCATCGGCGATCTCGCCGACAATCTCCTCCAGAATGTCTTCAAGCGTGACCAGGCCCATCACTTCGCCATATTCGTCCACGACCAGCGAAAAGTGGGATTTGTGCCGCAGGAACGCGTTAAGCTGGTCCTGCAGGCTGGTGGTATCCGGAACGAACCAGGCCGGAGCCGCGATGTCGAGAATATCGATCTTGGTTGTGTCTCCGTCTGCGCGGTGCAGGGCGCGCAGCAAATCCTTCGCGTGCAGAACGCCAACGAAATTGTCGCTTTCGCCGCGCCAGAGCGGCAGGCGCGTGTAGGGCGCGGCCAGCGCCGCATCGACCAGCTTCACCGGGTCCTCGTCCGCATTCAGCGCCAGCATGTTGGTCCGGTGCACCATGACGTCCGACACTTCAAGATCGGCAAGGTCGAGCAGCCCGCCGAGACGGTCGCGCTCCCCTTTTTCCAGTCCGCCCTCGATATGCTGTAGGTCGACAGCACCGCGCAGCTCGTCATGGGCGGACAGGAGGAAGGCGTCCGCGCCGACCTGCACGCCGAGAAGGCGCAGGATGTGACGGACGATCCACTCCACGCCGGCGACGACAGGGCCAAACACGGCCACCACGACGCGCACGATCGGTGAGACCGTCAGCGCAAAGCGTTCCGGGTTGGAAATCGCCCAGGTTTTCGGCAGCACTTCCGCGAAGACGAGAACCAGCGCCGTCATGACCAGCGTCGCGATGGCAACGCCTGCCTCCCCGAACAGTGTCAGGAACACGCTGGTTGCCAGGGCGGACGCCAGGATGTTGACCAGATTGTTGCCCAGAAGAAGCGCGCCGATGAGACGCTCCCGGGAGGCAATCAGTCGGCTGGCAACACGCGCGCGCCAATCGCCGGTTTTCTCCAGCTGGTGCACGCGCGCCCTGGACGCAGCCGTCAGCGCGGTTTAGGAGCCGGAAAAAAACCCGGACAGGAAAAGGAGCACGAACACCGCTCCGATCGCGAGCCAAAGAGCTGTTTCCGTCATTGATCGAGTTTCTCCCTGAGAAATTCAGTGACGACACCGGGTTCGACACCCTTTTCAACGAATGCCTCTCCGATGCCGCGCGTCAAAATGAAGGTCAGCGCGCCACGGCTCACCTTCTTGTCCTGGGCAATGATATCCATGAACGTCTCCGCTCCTGGAAGTTGACCCGGAATAGTCTGGATCCTGACCGGCAGCCCGACATCTTCAAGATGCGCGCGAACCCGGAGGACCGTGTCTTCATCTATTAGACCCAGCCGCGCCGAAAACTCGTGCGCCAGCATCATGCCGATCGAAACGCCCTCTCCATGAACCAGGCGTCCGGTTTCGTATGCGACTGCGGATTCCAGCGCGTGGCCGAACGTATGCCCGAGATTCAGCAGCGCACGTTTTCCGGCCTCGAATTCGTCTGCGGCGACGATGTCCGCCTTGGCCTGGCAGGACCGGGCAACGGCTTCCTCGCGTTCGGGACCGCCTTCGAACACACCTTTCCAGTTGGCTTCGAGCCAGGCAAAAAACCCGGCATCGCCGAGAAGGCCGTATTTTGCGACCTCGGCATATCCGGCCCGGAAGTCGCGCGGCGGCAACGTGTCGAGGACGGCCGTGTCGGCCAGCACGAGCGATGGCTGATAGAACGCTCCGATCAGGTTCTTGCCATGGCGGGAATTGATGCCGGTCTTGCCGCCGACCGAACTGTCGACCTGTGCGAGAAGGGTTGTCGGCACCTGAACGAAGGCCATCCCGCGGCGGGTTGCGGAAGCAACGAACCCGGCAAGGTCTCCGGTAACGCCTCCCCCCAGCGCAACCACCGCATCGCCGCGTTCGAACCTGCCCGCGAGCACCTCGTCGCAAAGCCGTTCGAATTCCGTAAAGCACTTTGTGCTTTCTCCGGACGGAACCGTGTAGGCGGTGTGGCCGATCCCCGACGCGCTCAGACTGTCGGACAGCGATCCGAGGTGCAGCCTCGCAACCGTCTCATCGGCTATGATCGCAGGGCGCGCCTCCGGCAGGATCGACGCGATCCTGGCACCCGCATCGTCAACCAGCCCGCGTCCGATCACAATGTCGTAGCTGCGCGCGCCGAGATCGACGCGCACTGTGATCCGCTCGGATGGGGCTGTGGCCGCAATCGTGTCTGCCATTACGCTCTAATTCCAAATTTCAGGTGTTCGATATCTGCGGGGCCAGGTTGTCCCCGCCTTGAAACAGGTAGTCGGCCATCGTGATGATGATCTGGTCAACAACGGTGTCATGCGGCACATCTTTCGATGTGACGGTGAGCGTGGACATTGCGTAGACGGGTTCGCGTTCCGCAAGAAGATTGCGCATGGTTCCCTCGGGATCCGGCGTCTGCAGGAGCGGTCGGGTCGCGCGCCTGCGCACACGTGCCATCACGGTTTCAAAATCGACCTTCAGCCATATGGACAGTCCGTGTTCCGCGATCTGCGAGCGCGTCGTTTCACTCATGAACGCGCCGCCTCCGGTCGCAAGAACCTGAGGCCCTTCACTCAGCAGCCGGGCGATCACTCTTTCTTCGCCGCTGCGAAAATATGGCTCGCCATGTTCCGCGAAAATCTCCGACACGGTCATGTTGGCTGCCCGCTCGATTTCGGAATCGGCATCGACGAATTCAAGGCCCAGACGCAATGCAAGCCGTTTTCCGACAGTCGACTTGCCGCAGCCCATGATGCCGACAAGAACGATCGACCGCGTGCCCAGCGCTGCAAGGAGCCGGTCCATGTCGATGAAGTTGATTTTTTCGTCTGCGCTCACCGCGGGCCAGTCCGTCATCTGGTTTTTGTCATTCATGCTGCGTTGTATCACATTCGATCGAAAAGACACGCGGTGGAACACGGCGACCGAAATTCTTTGTCGGCTTGCGCACCTGCCCTCGTTTTTGGAACATTCGTAAATTCGATTCGCCCCAGGAGACTGATGTGCCGACACTGACCCGCCTGCTGCTCGTGCTTGCCCTGCTCGGCGCGCTAGGATATGGCGCGGTGTATTCTCTTGCGAACTTCGTGGATCCACGCGAGCGGGAAATCACGGTCAGGGTCAAAAAGGATGGCTTCGGACGCTGATGGCTGCGGGCTTTGACATAGAGACCTTTCTGGAAATGCTTGCCGTTGAAAGGGGAGCTGCCGAAAACACGCTCCAGGGGTATCGGCGGGACCTGGAAGACTTTTCAAGTTTCCTCGGCCGCAGCCAAGTGTCAGACGCGCAGTCAGACGATATCTCGGCTTACATGAGTGACCTGACCCGGCGCGGATTTGCCGAAACCTCACAGGCGCGGCGCCTGTCGGCATTGAAACAGTTCTTCAAGTTTCTCTATGCCGAGGGTATGCGCGCGGACGACCCCACACGCACCCTGTCCTCACCGAAGAAACGCGGCAGCCTTCCAAAGGTCCTGTCGATCGATGATGTCGACAGGCTTATTGAAACGGCGCGTTCACAAACGCTGAAACCGCAGCGCAGCAGCGCGGCCCGCCTCAGGGTACAGCGCATGTACACCCTGATCGAGGTGCTTTACGCAACAGGTCTGCGCGTTTCCGAACTGGTCGCCCTTCCCGTCAGCGCTGCCCTGCGCGATGCAAGGCTGATCGAGATCAGGGGCAAGGGCGGCAAGGAAAGACTTGTTCCGCTTTCTCCTGCAGCCCAGCTTGCCATGAAGGACTATGTGGGGCTTCGCGCAGCCGAGGGAGCCTACGAGAAAAGTCCGTGGCTTTTCCCTTCCCACGGGGACAGCGGACATCTGACCCGGCAGCATTTCGCACGCGAACTGAAAGCGCTTGCCCAAATGGCAGGACTTGATGTGACGAAAATTTCACCGCACGTTTTGCGGCATGCTTTTGCATCGCACCTTCTTCAAAATGGTGCAGATCTGCGTGTCGTTCAGCAGCTTCTGGGACATGCAGATATCTCTACGACACAGATTTATACGCATGTTCTCGACGAGCGGCTGCGCGAACTCGTGGAGCAGGCGCATCCGTTGGCGCAGCGTTGATCACAGATCCTATTGCACTGCAGCAAAGAGCCCCTTACACTCCGATGCCTAAAATTTTCGCATCGGATGCAGACAATGCTTCAACATGCCAGCGACTTTGAAGCGCTGAAATCCGGCTTCCAGTGGCAGCTGCCTGCGACATACAACATGGCGCATGCCGTGAGCGATGCCTGGGCGGCGCGCGACCCGCAACGCCTCGCCATTCGTCATGTCCTGCAATCCGGTCAGGTTGAAGACTGGTCTCATCTGGAGCTGAACCGTGCGTCCAACCGCTTCGCAAACGCGCTTCTTGGCCTTGGCGTGGAAAGAGGCGACCGGATCGCCCTGCTGCTGCCGCAGGGCCCGGCAACGGCAATCGCGCATATCGCCACTTACAAGCTGGGTGCCATCGCTGTCCCCCTCGCGTCGCTCTTCGGGCGCGAGGCCCTGAAATACAGGATCTCCGATTCAGGGGCGAAGGTTCTCGTTACCAATGGCAGCGGCCTTGAAAAGCTCTCCCTGATCCGCGACGACCTTGATGACCTCGAATTGGTGATTTCCATCGACGGACCTGCCCCGGACGCCAGCTCGTTTCACGCGCTCCTTGAAACAGCGCGCGACAGTTTCCAAACGCTGGCCACGGCGCCGGACGATCCGGCTCTGATGATCTACACGTCCGGCACAACCGGGCAGCCCAAGGGCGTTCTGCACGGTCATCGGGTGCTGCCCGGTCATATGCCCGGCATCGAACTGTCGCAGAATTTCCTTGGCCAAGCGGGCGATCTTCTGTGGACACCTGCCGATTGGGCCTGGGCTGGCGGTTTGCTCAACGCCCTGTTCCCGGCATTGAAACTCGGCGTTCCGGTCGTCTCCCACGCGGCAAGGAAGTTCGATCCGGAGTTTGCGTTTCACCTGCTGCAACAGCAGCGGATCAGGAACGCGTTCATTCCGCCGACTGCCCTGAAAATGCTGCGGTCGGTCGAAAATCCGGCAGCACGTTTTGCGCTTCAGTGGCGCAGCGTCGGCTCTGCCGGCGAAGCACTCGGGCGAGAAACCTACGACTGGTTCGCGCAGGAATTCGGTTTCCCGGTCAACGAATTTTACGGCCAGACCGAATGCAACGCGGTCCTGGGATCGGC
>JBCDEN010000036.1:0-12522 GCA_039179715.1 Pseudomonadota bacterium | reverse complement strand
TGCTTGTCGAGGACGCAGAGGATTTCCGCATAAGGGCCGGTTTCCTCCGAAATGCTGGTGATGGTTGCCTCGAATGCGTTGCGGATCGACAGGCCCCGCGGCGGTTCGAGCGCGAGAGCGACATCGCGTGCCCTGATCCGCAGTCTGACCGCGTCGCCGATTTCGGCGGGCAGATCCGGGATCTGCAGAACGGCACCCCCGATGTCGACAAGGGTCAGCCCCCAGGCCGCGTCTGTTGCCGTGACCTTGCCGTGAATGAGCGCACCGGCTTCATGACGCCCGGTCGCGCGGCCAAGATCGGTTCTGGTCAGCATCTCGGCAACCGGTCCATAGGCAGGGGTATGCCCGTCGGACAGAATGACCAGCGTGTCGGACAGCCTGGCCACTTCCTCGATCGAATGGCTGACATAAAGGATGGGTATTCCGGCCTCACCGCACAGGCGGTCAAGATAGGGCAGGATATCGTTGCGCCGTGCCTGATCGAGACTGGCAAGGGGTTCATCCATGATCAGGAGGCGCGGATCGGACAGGAGCGCCCGGCCAATGGCAACGCGCTGTTTCTCGCCTCCCGACAACCGGCCCGGTTTGCGCCCCAACAGGTCAGACAGTCCCAGGAGATCAACGACCTCGTCCAGATCGCGGCCACCCGTGCGCCGCCCCGCCCAACGCGCATAGGTGAGATTGGATCTGACGCTCAGATGGGGAAACAGGCGCGCATCCTGAAAGACATGACCGATCCGCCGCTCCTGTACCGGCAGGTTGATACCTTGTGCCGCATCGAACAGGACCGTGCCATCCAGGACGATCCGCCCGGTTTGCGGTACCAGGAGACCGGCGATCATATTGGTCAGGGTCGTCTTGCCGGAACCCGACTGCCCGAACAGCGAGGTGACGCCGCCCTGGCTTTCAAACCTTGCCTGAAACGCGAGGCTGCCGACCCTGCCGGCAATGTCGACATCAAGCATCGGCACCTCCAAGGCGCGACCGCAGGTGACGTGCAAGCAATTCGGACGCGATCAGAGCCGCGAAGGCGACAAAAGCCGCGATGATGGTCAGCCTGAAGGCAGCCAGATCGCCGCTGGGTGTCTGGGTTGCGGTATAAAGGGCAAGCGCCAGCGTGCGGGTTTCACCCGGAATATTGGAGACGAACGTGATCGTGGCACCGAATTCGCCCATCGCCTTGGCAAATCCGAGGATCGCGCCGCCCAGAATGCCTGGCAGGGCGAGGGGCAGCGTTACGGTGAAGAAAGCAATGATCCTGCGGGCACCAAGGGATTTTGCGGCTTCTTCCAGCTTGGGATCGACCGCTTCGAAGGACAGGCGGATCGGACGCACGATCAACGGAAAGGCCATCACGGCGGCAGCAAGCGCCGCTCCCGTCCAGCTGAACGCGAAGCTGATCCCGAACGTGTCATACAGAAATGCACCGACCGGCCCCTTCCGGCCGAACATCAGAAGCAGCACATAACCGGTCACCACCGGAGGCAGGACAAGCGGCAGATGCACCAGGGCATTCACCAGGCCATGGCCGGGGAAGCGGAAACGCGCAAGAAGGTAGGCAACCAGAACAGCCACAGGCAGGCTGACCGCGAGCGCAACGGCCGCGACCTTCAAGGTCAACAGAAGTGCCTGCCATTCGTCGGGTTGAAGGTCGAAAAGGTTCACGTGCGCCCGGTCTGCTGCTTGTCTTGCCGCTCGGCTCATGCCCCATGGCGGCAAACTACTCCACCTTATCGGTCACAAACCCCAGAGATTGCAAGATTTCTTGTGCGTCCGGTCCGGTCAGGAAATCCAGAAACGCTTCGGCGGCAGGGTTGCCGCTAACCTCGGTCACTGCCGCGAGATAGCGGATTTCCGGATGGCTGGTGTCCGGGAACGTCGCCACGACGGCAACATCCGGTTCAATTTCCGCATCCGTTCGATAAACAAGACCCAGCGGCGTGTCGCCCCTGGAAACCGATGCCAGCGCGATCCGGACATTTTCCATCGGTGCAAGCTGGCCGGAAACCGTTTGCCAGAGCCCAAGATGTTCAAGCGCTGCCTTGCCGTAGCGGCCTGCCGGAACCGTCTCCGGATCTGCCATCGCCATGCGCTGACCGTCCAGAAAAGCCGCGATCTCCGCTGCGTTCAGGCCGATCTCCACGGACCCCTTCGAACCGGCCAGGACAAGCCTGTTGGACGCGATCTGCCGCACGCTTTCCGGATCGACGCCGCCATTTGCCACCACGTAGTCCATCCAGTCGGCATCCGCGGAAACAAACAGATCTGCCGGTGCACCGGCCTCGACCTGCCGGGCAAGAGCCCCGGTCCCCGCGAAGGAGAAGACCAGGCGCGTCCCAGTCTTTTGTTCATAGCCGGACGCGATCCGCTCCATTGCTTCGCGCAGGCTGGCAGCCGCGAAGACCGTGAGCTCCGACGCGGCCGCAGCCGGCGTGAGCAGCGCCACTGTGAAGGCAATGAACAGACAAAGACGCGTATACATTCGTGATCCGGGCTCGCAATCAGTCAACTGGCTAGTGTGGTAAATTTGAATACCACACTAGAAACATGGACTTGCTAGTCATCCTTTTGAAGCTGAGGTTCGCACCGAGCAGGTTACACAATGAGCCGAACTTCAGATTCGGGTGACTAGCTTATCGGCAGGTGGACTTCAACAGGCCATCATGGTGCCGCGCGACGATCTTCCTTGATCATGTCGGCCCCCTTTTCGGCAATCATGATGGTCGGCGCGTTGGTGTTTCCCGATGTGATCGTCGGCATGACCGAGGCATCGATCACGCGGATGTTGTCAAATCCCCGGAGCCTGAGGCGGCCATCGACCACGGACGCCTCATCCGTGCCCATCCGGCAGGTGCTGACCGGGTGAAAAATGGTGGTCCCGATTTCGCCGGCAGCTTTCACAAGATCCTCTTCATCCGTCAGATCCGGTCCCGGCAGAAACTCCTCCGGTTCGAACGGCTGCATGGCGGGCGCGGCCATGATCCGCCGCGTCAGCCGGATCGCATCCGCAGCAACCCTCTTGTCCGCCTCCGCAGAGAGGTAATTGGGCATGATCTCCGGGTGATCCGACTTGTTCGCCGACGTGATATGAACATGGCCCCGGCTTTCCGGCCGCAGGTTGCAGACGCTTGCCGTCACCGCCGGGAATGGGTGCAGCGGCTCGCCGAATTTCGGCAGGGACAGCGGCTGTACATGATACTGCACATTCGGAGTTTCAAACGAGGGATCAGTCTTGGCAAAGGCACCCAGCTGACTGGGGGCCATCGACATGGGACCGGATCGCCTGAGCAGATACTCAAGACCGATTTTCGCCTTGCCGACCCAGTTGCTCGCCATCTGGTTCAGCGTCAAGGTGTTCTTCACCTTGAAAATGGGCCGCAGCTGAAGATGATCCTGAAGGTTTTCTCCGATATTGCGGTTTTCGGCGCGTGGCTCGACACCCGCATTCTTCAGGACGTCAGGCCTGCCTATTCCGGAGAGTTCAAGCAACTGCGGAGACCCGACGGAGCCCGCCGCAAGAATCAGCTCCCCGTCCACGCGCAGTGTTGCCGGGGAGCCTGCGACCTCAAGCGTCAATCCGCTCGCCGTGCCGTTTTCGAATTCGATGCGTTCGGCATGCGCTTCGGTCAGCACCTTGAGATTGGACCTGTTCCGAGCCGGGCGCAGGAAGGCCTTGGCACCGTTCCACCGCAATCCCGACTTCTGGTTGACCTGAAAATACGCCGATCCGAAATTGTCGCCCGTGTTGAAATCGGTGGTTTTGGGAATACCGGTCTGTTCGCAGGCATCGCGGAACGCATCGAGCACTTCCCAGGACATGCGCTGTTCTTCAACCCTGAGATTCCCGCCCTGGCCGTGTGTGTCATCGTCCAGGGCATAGTGGTCTTCCGATTTCCGGAAATAGGGCAGGACATCGTCCCAACCCCATCCGGTCAGTCCGAGCTGACGCCAGTGATCATAGTCCCAGGCCTGACCGCGCATGTAGATCATGCCGTTGATCGAGGAACAGCCGCCCAGCACCTTGCCGCGCGGATAGAGCAGCGACCGGCCGTTCAGGCCCTTTTCGGGAGCAGTCTTGAACCCCCAGTCGACGCGCGGATTGCCGATGCAGTAAAGATACCCGACCGGAATATGGACCCAGATGTAGTTGTCGCGCTTGCCCGCTTCGAGAAGCAACACCTTGACATCAGGGTCTTCCGACAAGCGGTTGGCGAGCACGCAGCCTGCGGTACCCGCACCGACAATTACATAATCCCAAGCCCCGAGGTCGTGCATCATTCCTCCACTATCCGTTTTCCGGATGGACGCACAAGCAATGGTGTCCGGTCAAGCTAGCCGCTGGATGAATAAGACCGCCCGGGCCAGCAATTTCGCTTCCGACACTTGAAAAACACGTTTGGAAAGACAGTCGGACAGAGGACGCGAGGAGACCTGCATCGAGATAACAATCCGATTGAGCGAGAGGGTCCCGGACCGGGAAACCTACCTGAACCTGCGCGATCGCGAGCGGCGTTTACGTAATTCTTACGAGACTTTGCAACAACTGAGCCGGTTCCGCAGGCGAGGCTCACTTCATGTCAAACTTTGCACAACGCAGTCTGGAAGGTGTTTTCCTGACCGGTTTCGGCATTGCTAGCCGCATCTACCGTCCCTTGCGGAGCTGGATCGGGGCCGCCGTCCTGTGCCTGTTCATCCTGATGACCGCCGCCGTGGTTCAGGTGTTTCCGGTGTCGAACTGGGACATGCTGGCCTATACGGCCACCGCGATCGAGCCCGAAACCGCCGGTGCTGCCGACTTGCATTCGAAGACCTATGCACTTGTGAAGGCCAACGTCAGCGAAGGCGAATATGTCACGCTGACGGAAGACAGGCCCTACCGCATCCATCAAGCGAGGGATGCGGACGCCTTTCAGACAATGCTCGGCTTCTATCGCCTCAAGGTGCTTTATGTCGAAACCGCGCGCGTGCTTTCACACGCGACCGGAACAGTCGAGGCGTTCCGGCTGATTTCGCTCCTGTCCGTGCTCGCCGTGGGCGCTGTTCTGCTGGTGTGGCTCGGCAGGACGGGGACACTCAGCTACGGCCCCGCCGTGGCGGCTTTTCTCATGCTGTGCAGTTTCGGTTATGCGGCACAGCTCGTCTCGCCGGATCTCTACGCGACCTTCTTCTTGTTGCTGGCAGCCTTCTTTTTTCTCGAAAGGTGGGACGTGCCCGCAGCGCTGGCACTCGTCGGCGCTTTTCTGGTGCGACCGGATCATCTTGCCTTTGTCGGCGTATTCTTCGTGTTCGCCGCCATATACGGGCCGGGACGTTGGGCGATGTCCATCTGCTTTGCGGCGTGCCTGGGGATCTATGTCTGGCTGACGCGCGGCGCAGATCACCCCGGCTGGTGGGTGCATATGTGGTTCACGCATATCGAATATGTGCCGACGCTGAAGGATTTCGATCCCCCCTTTTCCATTGGCGCCTATGTCGAAATGCTTGTCCGGTCGACGGTCAGGGCGATCATGGGCTTCACCTGGATTGCCGTCCTGTTCGGGTTGGTGCTTTTTTTCGCAAGGTGCCTGTCTCAGGATCGGCTGGATCTCAGGTCAAAAGTGCTGCTTTATGCGGCCTTCACGTCGGTCTGCGCCAAATACGTCGTCTTTCCGCATTATGAAACCCGCTTCCATCTGCCCTACCTCGTGATCATGGGCATGATCCTGCTTGTTGGCTGGCATCGGCAACAGGCCTCCACGCAATAGCGGCTCGCAAATCGGGTCGCGTTACGCGTTGCCCATTCTTAAAGTCGCCTCAGATCCACTGAGGAGACTGTCGATGTTTCAGATCAATCCCCTTCCGGAAGGCGCGTTTACCCCTCTCTACGGACTGCCGGAGGACGAACTCGCCCGGCAGAACGTTCAGGTTCACGTGTCCGATGGTAGCGCCCCCTGCCGGGTGTCCCTGACCGACCTCGCCGAAGGAGCGCGCGTCCTTCTTCTGAATTTCGAGCATCAACCGGGCGAGAGCCCCTATCGGTCGCGCCATGCGATCTATGTCGGCGACGGCGCGCTGGAGAATCGCCCGGCCCCCGGCTTCATTCCCGCTTCCATTTCGAGCCGGCTGCTGTCGGTCCGCGCGTTCAATGCCGCGCACGAAATCATCGACGCGGATGTCATCGAGGGAACGGACGTTTCCGGCCTGATTTCAACGTATTTCGACAATCCGGATGTGGCCTATCTGCATCTTCATTTTGCAAAGCGGGGCTGTTTCGCAGCGAAGGTGACCAGATCAGGCGGCTAGGCGAACGCGCCGATCCGCCCCTTTCCCTTCGAGGTTGGCGTCACCCGTCAAACCGGTTCCATCTTTTTGGGTAAACTGGTGCTGGCATCCGGCCACGTGTTTTGGAAGCGTTCGGTCCCGAGACGGCGTCTCGTGCTAAACTTTTGATACCAGATCCGCTTTCAGCAACCAAAGGGAGAATAGCGCCATGCAAACCGCCGCCGACCGTTGCGCCGCTTTCAAGGCCCTTCATGAAAAAGGGCGGGCATTCCTGATGCCGAACCCTTTTGACATCGGGTCCGCCCGCATTCTGGATGGAATGCGGTTCGATGCTCTGGCAACCTCAAGTGCAGGCTTCGCCTGGACCAAGGGCGTTCGCGACGCCGAGGGACACATCACCCGCGACGATGCGCTCGCCCACGCCGCCGATATCATCAGCGCGACCAGCCTACCGGTGAACGGCGACCTTGAAAACGGATTCGGCCACAGCCCGGACGACGTCGCCGCGACGATCAGAGGCGCTATTGAAGTCGGGCTGGCGGGATGCTCGATCGAGGATTACACCACGGATCCGCACAACCCCTATTATCCGCTCGAAGCTGCTGTCGACCGGATCAGGGCCGCTGTCGATGCGAAACAGAGCGCTGCGCCCGATTTCGTGCTGACCGCACGCAGCGAAGGCCCGGTCAAGACGGCATTCGAGCTTGATGAAACCATCAAACGCCTGAATGCCTTTGCAGCGGCCGGGGCCGACTGCCTCTATGCGCCGCAGCTCAAGGACAAGGACCAGATCGCGACGGTGATCGCCGCCGTCGAAAGGCCGGTTAATATCCTGGCCGGACGCGCGAATTTTCACCTGACCCGAAAGGAACTGGCAGACATGGGTGTTGCGCGCGTATCGATCGGTGCCGGACTTGCGCGGATCGCGCTCGGGGCGTTTGTCGCGGCGGCCGAAGACATGAAAGACGGCGGTGCATTCGGGTGTTTCGACCGGGCGCAAGGCATGAGCGATTTTGAATCGTTCATGAAGGCGCGGCCCTGAGCGCGATGAGCGGGAATGAACCGGGCAGCGATCCGGAACGGGCTAAACCGGACGACGCACAAGCCCTGACGGAGCTTGCCCGGCGCGCCTATGAAAGGTTCATTCCGGTCATGAACGCGGTTCCGTTGCCGATGACGGCGGATTATTCCGCTCTGATCGGCAAGGCCGACGTGTGGGTCCTGCGCAGCACGGCAGGCATTGGCGCAAGTCTCGTTCTCGTTCCCCAAGAGGACCACCTTCTGATCGAAAGCATCGCCGTGGACCCGGACAGGCAGGGTGAAGGGCTTGGCCGGCAAATGCTGCAATGGGCTCACGAGCGTGCGCGGGACCTGGGCTTTCAGGAGCTTCGGCTCTACACCAATGTCCTGATGCACGAAAACAGGGCCTGGTACAAACGCGCCGGCTGGACGGAGCTCTCGGAGGAACAGCGCGGCGACAAGCGCATCGTTCACTTTGCCTATCGGATCTAGAGAGCTTTTTCCGGCCAATCTTGATGCCTGCCGCTTGAATGCGGTCCACAACGGGTGAGGATATCCAGCCCATCGGCTGCGTTGTGCCACTTGCACGATGCACCGCATCGCGCTGCGCGGCCAACTTGACCGAGTGAACCGGATTTCCTCATCAAATGATCCAAATTGGTCGGAAAAAGCTCTATCCAGTCGCCCAGAAGGTCAGAACGAGCGGCAGCGTGACCAGCGTCAGGCACGTAGAGACGAAAATGAAAGCGGCCACGCCGTTGGCGTGTTCGGACTGATGCTGGGATATCGCCAGGTATGTCGCGACGGAGGGCGGCATGAAGCACAGCAGCACGATCACGCTTTCGATCCTGGCATCAAACGTCAGCACATGCGTGATCGCGAAGGCCGCAACCGCCGAAATGCCGATATGGATCAGCGACAGGAAAACAGCGCGCGAAACCCCGCTCAGTTTCAGCGTTTCGAGACTGTGGCCGAGCGTGAGCAACATGATCGGAATCGCAAGCCCTCCCAGAATTTCCAGACTCTGGTCGATTGGACCGGGGATCTTCCAGCCAGTTGCCAGTAGTAGAAGCGCCAGGATCACCGCGTAGATCACCGGCTGGCGCGCAAGGGCCTTGAAATCGGGCCGCCCCATCGGGATCGCGATGCCGATGGTGAAGATCGCGGTCAGGACCACCACGATGAACCCGATCGCGACGGCACCGCCTTCGGAACCAAAGGCAAGGGTCGCGACCGGCAAACCGATATTGCCGACATTCGACAGCATCATCGGCGCGAGATACGCCCTGATCGAAATGCCCATCAGTTTCAGGATGATAAAGCCCAGAACACCGAAAATCACGATCATGGCGAGAGCCGCGCCAAGCACGGTCAGGAACGTCTCGAGCTGGATATGTTCCTTTGCCAGGTGAGACAGGATCAGCGTCGGATAGCCCACGTTGGAGACCAGCGAACCGAAGAGTTTCCTGTCGTATGGAGCCTTGAAGTAGGCGATGGCATAGCCGAGCAGGACACAGAGCAGCACAGGCACCATGACATTGGCGACATGTCCGACAATCCCTGCCACGCTTTCCCTCCGAATCCCACGTTCCGGCAAAGGTTAGGATCTTCACCAGGCCGAAATCAAGCAAAGGACGCCGCTATTCCGGCCGTTCCCCGACATAGGCCGCCCGCGGGCGGATTTTCTCATGCGCCGCATATTGCTCCAGCGCATGCGCAATCCAGCCGGTGATCCGTGCTGCACAGAAGATGATCTTGGCAGCGTCTTTCGGCAGATCGTAGGTCTTCTGGATGACCGCCAGCGCGAAGTCGATGTTCGGCGGCAGGCCGAACAGACCGTCGGCCGCTGTGGTCAGTTGCGGCAGGCGCGCAACAAAGGGATTGTCCGCCTCGGTTCGAAAGAGAATGTCCATCAGGCAATCCGCGCGCGGATCCCGGTCCTGATAGACGGAGTGCCCGAAGCCGGGGAGCGTTTCACCCCGTGCCAGCCGCTCCGCCAGCGCCTGTTCGATGTCTGTTTCGGACTGGATCTCGGCAAGCCAGGCGGCCGCCCGGTCGGGTGCCGCACCGTGTCGCGGACCGGCGAATGCGCCGAGGCCGGACAGCAGGGCCGCATGGAGCGGTGCCCGCGTGGAGGCCGCGCAGCGTGCGGCGAAGGCACTGGTGTTGAGTTCATGATCAGCGCACAGGACCAGCGCCGCCCGGATCATGTTTTTCGCACGCGCCGACACCTTGAAAGCATCGGCAATCTGCGTGTGGATCGGAACGGCGACGGGATGCTGATCGAGAAGCGCGGCAACGCCATAGCGCAACAGAGCCGCGCCCTTGCTCTGAAGCAATCGCGGCGCAAGCGTGAACGCGGCCTTGTCCTGCAGCGGCCAGGCCGCCAGCGCCATCATCAGCCGGTCGAGCGGCGCGAGCCCCTTGGGCATCGCAGGCGGGTCCCTCGGGATGTTGTCGGCAAACGGGTCGTCCGGCGAGGCCCACAAAAGCGTGGCAACACTTTCCAGCGTCGATGTCTCTGCAAGGTCTGTCGCCCGTCTTCCTCGGTAGACGGGGCCAACGTCCGAAATCAGCGTGAGTTCGGTCTCGAGCACCGGGTCGCCGGTCAGCGGACGTGCGCCGGTGTGGTCCTCGATCTGCCGCCGCCCCTTGAGACGGCGCACATCGGCGGCATCGTATCGGCGTTTCTTGCCCGGCCCGGCAACGGAGGAAATCAGGCCCCGGCTGACATAGGCGTAGAGCGTTGCCGGCTGAACGCCGAGTTCCGTCGCTGCTTCCTTGGCAGAAAGAAAAATCGGAGTACTCATATATTGATTGTAATTGTCAACATTGATCAATGCAATTCTTTTCACCTATCTGAGCGCAACTGAAGAAGGAGCTGACCATGACAGAAGTGCCAAACCCGGCTCGGATGAAACAGGATCCGGCCGCAGGACTTGACGGGATTGTCGCGGCGACGACAGGGCTGAGCGCCGTCGATGGACAGAATGGGGTGCTTATCCTGCGCGGCAGGAAGATCGAGGACCTTGCCGGCAAGGTCTCGTTTGAGCAGGCCGTCGCCCACCTGTGGCAGGACGTCGAGCCCATCGATGCGCGCACGCTCGCCCTATCCCTTGGCGAGGCCCGGATCGCCGCTTTTGCCCTTGTTCCCGTTCTGGAGGGCGCACCGGACAGGCTGTCCGTCTTTGAACGGATGCAGCTTGGCCTGGCCGCGCTGCAGCCGGCAAAGGGTGCGCCGGAAGCGGTGTCGATCGTTGGCGCCCTGTCTGTCTTCCTGGCAGCGTCGCACAGGATATCGACCGGTCAGAGAACGCTTGCGCCGGACAGCACGCTTTCAACCTGCGCGGATATTCTGCGCATGCTCGGCGGAGAGACGCCCGACGGCACGCACACGGACGCGCTCGACCGGTACCTCGTTACCATCCTCGACCACGGTCTCAACGCGTCCACGTTCACGGCGCGGGTGATCGGCTCGACACAGGCAAGCCTGAAACAGGCCGTTCTGGGTGCCATGGGCGCCCTGAGCGGTCCTTTGCATGGCGGCGCTCCCGGACCTGTATTGGACATGATCGACGCGATCGGCAAGCCCGGGAATGCCGACGGCTGGATCAGGCAGGCACTGGCGCGCAAGGAGCGCCTGATGGGTTTCGGCCACAGGATCTACAGGACCCGCGATCCGCGCGCGGACGTTCTGAAAGACGGCTTGCGGAAGCTGAGCCGGGACAGTGCCAAGGTGCAGCTTGCCGAGAACATCGAAGCGGCGGCGCTATCGGCACTGAAATCGGCGAAGCCGGACCGCCCGCTCGACACCAATGTGGAGTTCTACACCGCCGTGCTTCTGGACGCGATCGGCATCGACCGGACGCTGTTCACACCGCTCTTCGCCACGGGCCGTGCAGCCGGCTGGTGCGCGCACGTGGTCGAGCAGCAGAGCACTGGAAAACTCATCCGCCCGGCCTCACACTATGCTGGACCGATGCCGGACTGACGCAGCACGAGGCGTTGGAATCGCTCAATTCCAGGTTTCTCGCATCCCAGCAACGAAAAGCCGTGCAACCGGAAACGCGGCGGCATGGATACCATGGTCAAGCCCACTGCTGTCCGGTTTAGAAAGTTCTGCCGAACTTATGCACTTGCGAAAGCAGCATAATTCCTTGCAGCGCCAATCCGGTAAGCAGCGGGACAAGTCATGGCATGAAATGGGGGGTTGATTGTGATCCGTGCTTCGTCTTCTGCACACAAAGAGGATAGCGGAATGCCTATTCGGCCATTTCGGCTTCGCGCACAGCGAGTTCGATTTCGTCGATGAGGCCTTGCTCCAGACCGAGACGTGCCGCCAGCATCTGCAGATAGGCCCGTTCGGCCGGGTGGTCGGGATCGATGGCAAGGCGGGAGGCCGCGTAGATTTCTGCCGCCGTCTCGGGGCAGGTTGCGCTGGCAACGACCTTGTCCAGGTCCAGCGGTGATCTCAACTCGTCCATCAGGAAGGCCTTGGATTCGCTGTCGAGACCGGCTTCATCGATCTTGGCAAAGATCCGATCCTGTTCCTCGCGGTCGATATGCCCGTCGGCCTTGGCCGCGGATACCATCGCCGTCAGAAGCGCAACCGCGAAGGCGTTTTCACCTCCCGGCTGCTCTGCCGGGTCGAAGGCCGTGCCGCGCGGCGCTTCGATCGGAATCGGTTCGTCCTGCGGATACTGCGGGCGCGGTGCGTTCTGCTGCTTCGCCTGATGGCCCTGATAAGCCTTGTAGGCAAGGCCCGCGACCAGCGCGAGACCGCCATAGGTGACAGCCTTCTTGCCGATCTTGCGGCCGGATTTCGAACCCAGCATCAAACCGGCGAGACCGCCGAGCGCCAGCCCACCGCCTTGAGACGACAGAAAATCCTTGCCCTGTGACAGCAGATCACCCGAGCCGCCACCGCGCTGCGCTGAGCCGCCCTGGCCGCCATACTGATTGCCTGACTGGCCGCCGAGAAACTGGTCCAGCAAGGATTTTGCGTCAAACATGAAGTGCTCCCTTAAACGACCCCTTCCGGGGCAAATCACACGTGTCCTAACAGATGGTGCTTTCTTCAGGACGCGCAAGTTTGCGTTCCATTTGCATACACAAACACAGCAGGTATTCCAGCCTCCATTCCGACCATGATGAACGAAGCGGCGTGTCCCTGCCAGCTGCGCTTCCGATCATGCTGCGCTATCCGAGCGGCAACAGGTTGTCGTCCTTGAGCGTTTCCAT
>JBCDEN010000108.1:0-8713 GCA_039179715.1 Pseudomonadota bacterium | reverse complement strand
TTCAATTGCGCGCTCAGTTATTAATTTCATTAATGAGATTACTTAACGGGCAAAGCTATTCTCAAAATTGAACATTCTATAATCGAAACAGTTCCCGTTACGGCACTTATTTTAACTAATCATTAATAACCGGATTTTCCTGTGCGTCAAAACATTTTCCCTTGGGGCAATCAAATGTATCGCGCATGGTCTGGCGGGAAACCGACCAATAAGACGCGTGTCGCGGTTGAACTTTACGCAAAGCCCGAAAGTGTCTGCCGTGTCTCCGGCACGGCTGGGTTGCGGCCCGAACCATGGCTATTTGATGCGGCACAACGGTTACACCGTCCGCAAAAAGGCAGCATCCCGTGGACATAATGATGCTTCTCATGACGCGCGGTATTTCCTACGCCAATCAGGACGCGTTTTAAGTGATTTGAGGTTACGCAGATGTCCAAGTGCTTTTACTGGAACGAACTGAACACGTCCGACTTTGCCGACCTCGACCCTGAGCGCGTCATTGCGATCCTTCCGACTGCCTCCACCGAACAACACGGCCCCCACCTGCCGATTTCGACCGATGTCTCGATTGCGCGCGGCATGCTGGAAGAAACGCGCCGGCAATTGCCCGACGAGCTCGATGTTCTCGTCCTCCCGGTGCAGGAAATCGGCAAGGCGAACGAACACAAATACGGTCCGGGAACGCTCTCGTTCGGCGCCGATCTGCTGATACCCGTATGGACGGCGATCGGCGAGAAAGTCTGCGAAGCAGGCGTTCGGAAAATGGTGATCGTCAACTCTCATGGCGGCAACACCGACATTATCAGCATCGTCTCCCGCGAGCTTCGCGTCCGCTTCGACATGGCCGTTCTGGTGACACACTGGAGCCGTTTCGGGCACCCGGAAGGCATGATCTCGGAACACGAAGCGCGTTTCGGCATTCACGGCGGCGACGTGGAAACCTCGCTGATGCTGCATTTCCGTCCCGACCTTGTCCGCATGGAGAAGGCCGAAAACTTCCTGTCCAGGGCCGAGGACATGAAGGAAGCCTCGAAATACATTCAGCCGACACCGCCTCACGCGCTGGCGTGGATCGCTCACGATCTCAACCCTTCCGGCGTCGTCGGCGATGCGTCCAACGCAACGGCGGACAAGGGGTCTGCGATCTGCGCGCACCAGGTGTCCGGGTTCGTCGATATGCTGAACGACTTCGCCGCCTACCCGCTGTCAGGTCTTTATCGGCCCGAATGACCCCCTTTGAGCCGGCAGGTTGCCGTCTTTCTGAAGATCGGCAACGAGCGCACCGAGTTCCTTCAGCAGGAACTCGATGAACAGGCTTGTCGACGCATCCACCGAGGCTCTTGCCCGCGTGAACAGCTTCATGGGCTGATGATGCGTCTGCATGGCGGCGAGCGGGCGGAAAACCAGTTCGCCGCGGCGGCATTCGGCCACTACATCAAGCGGGTTCAGCAGGCTGATGCCTATTCCCCGGCGTACCAGTTGCCGGACCGTTTCCGACGAATTGGTTTCCAGAACGGGCTCGACCGGAACCGGGACCGACGACAGAACGAGATTGATCACGTCCCTGAGGCTGGTCCCCGATTGCGCCAGCACCATGCGTTCCTGCACAAGGTCCACAAGATCGACGGGCCCTGAGCTTTCCGCAAGCCGGTGCTGCGGCGGCACGACAGCGCCGATCGGAATATCGAAGGTTGCAAGTGTGCGAATACCCGGCATCGCCGCAATGTTGAAGCCCAGGCCTATGTCGACGTCGCCTGTCAGAACGGGATTGACGGTTGTGGTGCCGCCGTCGCTGCGCAGCTTGATATGAACCCGCGGGTTCTGTTCGATGAAGCGGCCGATGATTTCCGGCAAAGGTCCTGAAGCCAGCCCGACGGTCGTGACCAGCGAGATACGCCCGGCCTGCGGCATTTTGAGTGCCCTTATCCGCGTTTCCAGCTTGGAAAAGTCTTTCAGGACGTCGCGCACATGTTCGATGCAAAGCTCACCGGCGGCCGTCAGCCGAAGGCCGCGCGGGAGCCGTTCGAACAAAGGCACGCCGAATTCCTCTTCCAATGCAAGGATCTGGCGGTTGATGGCCGAGGACGAAACGTTGAGGCGATCCGCGGCTTTCCGGATCGATCCCGACCGGGCGATTTCGTCGAGATACTGAAGCTTGCGGGAATGTAACTGCGTCAACAGCCGCCTCCTTTTTGTGCATGAAGCACAATTGCTCACCAGTCAATTTACGTGATGACTAATAGTCATCGCTGTAGGCGAATTTTGATGCTTTTCAACGTGCACTTCAAGGGCTCAAATATCATCGAAAAGTGCGACTACGCGGCAGATTTGCTTCATTGGAGGGTATGAAATGACCGTTTTCCCGTCTGCAAGGACGCTTCTTGTAACTGTTCTCTTGGCTGGGACCCCGGCTGCCCCGGCACTCGCCCTGGACGAAGTTACATATGGTACCAACTGGCTGGCGCAGGCGGAGCATGGCGGCTTCTATCAGGCGGTTGCCGACGGTACTTATGAAAAATACGGCCTGAAGGTTACCATCGCACCGGGCGGTCCACAGGCGGCCAACGATGCGCTCCTGATTTCGGGCAAGATCGACTTCTACATGGGTGGAGCCCTGAAAGGGTTCGATTATGTGAAGGAAGGCATCCCCTTCGTCAACGTCGCCAGCATGTTTCAAAAGGACCCGCAGATCCTGACAGCGCATCCGGACGAGGGGATCGAGAAGTTCACCGACCTGACGAAACTCGAAACCATCTTCATGGGCAAAGACGGTTACGTTACCTACTTCGAGTGGATGAAGAAGAATTTCGATGGCTTCACCGATGCGCAATACAAGCCCTACACGTTCAATCCGGCACCGTTCATCGTCGATCCGAAGTCGGCGCAGCAGGGCTATCTGACTTCTGAACCCTACGAGATCGAGAAACAGGCCGGCTGGGCGCCGAAAGTGTTCCTGCTGGCGGATGAGGGCTGGACTCCCTACTCCACGATGATCACCACGTCAAAGGCACTGGTTGATGAGAACCCGGATCTGGTTCAGCGCTTCGTCGATGCATCGATCGAAGGCTGGTACAACTATCTTTACGGCGACAATGCCGCAGCGAACGAGCTGATCAAGAAAGACAATCCCGAAATGACCGACGGGCAGCTCGCCTATTCCCTCGCCAAGATGAAGGAATACGGCATCGTGGATTCCGGCGACACGCTCGAAAAAGGCATCGGATGCATGACCGACGCGCATTTCAAGAAGTTCTTCGACACATTGGCCTCGATCGACGTCGTGGACGCGTCTCTTGACTACACGCAGTCATATACCGTTGAGTTTGTCTGTAAGGGAGTTGGGCTCGATCTGAAGAAATAAGGTCGAACCGGACTTATTCCCGCTCCGCACGAACCCGTGCGGGGCGGCGCTCATACTTTCCAGAGTTCAACATGGTCATAGCCGAACAAGGCAGCTCAGAAACACATCTGCACCCAACCGCCGACCTCAAAGCATCTCGCGCCCTTGTCGAGATGAGGAACGTCACCAAGGTCTTCTCCAACGGCACCGTTGCACTCTCGGACATGTCGATGACGGTCATGCCAGGCGAGTTCATCAGCCTGCTCGGCCCTTCCGGTTGCGGGAAGTCGACAGCGCTGCGGATCATCGCCGGCCTTGGTGGCATCTCTGAGGGGACCATCGACTGGCCGAGTTTCCGGATCAATTCACGCGGTCTTCCGGATGGCGATATCAGCTTCGTGTTCCAGGAGCCGACCCTGATGCCCTGGCAGACCGTGTTCGGCAATGTCTACCTGCCAATGCGCCTGAAAGGCATTTCCAGGAAAGCGGCCAGCAACCGCATCATGTCCGCCCTGGAAAGTGTCGGTCTCGCCGATTTTCACGGGGCCTACCCGAGAGAATTGTCCGGCGGCATGAAGATGCGGGTCTCCATCGCGCGAGCGCTGGTGACGGAACCCAAACTCCTCCTCATGGACGAACCATTTGCGGCACTCGACGAAATTACCCGCCAGAAACTCAACGACGATGTGCTCGCCCTTTGGAAATCGACCGGGATAACGGTCGTTTTCGTGACGCACTCGGTGTTCGAATCCGCCTACCTGGCCAACCGCATCGTCGTCATGAAGGCGCGCCCGGGCCGGGTCGATTCCGACTTTCCGCTGCATACAAGCCTGGAGCGGGACAGCCATTACCGCACGTCGGAAGAATACCGCCAAGCCTGTTCTGAAGTATCTGCCAAACTGTCCGAAGCGATGGGGGGTGAGGATCACGCATGACGCTTTCGCTCGACAAGGCGGAAACGTCCGCCGAAACAGCCAGTGGCGTAAACGATAAGAACCACGGCTCGCCACGTGTCGCCGATTCAAGAGTTCAATTGCCGACGAAAGAAACGGCAGCGGCCCAGAAGCGCCGCGAGCGCCTGCTCACGATATCCATACCGCTATGCGTGATCGCAACGCTGATCGTGCTGTGGCATGTCATCGTCACGGTGAACGAGATCCCGCATTACATCCTGCCTGGTCCCTGGCTGGTGGTGAACTCGCTTGTCAACGACTGGCATATTCTTCTGCCGGCGCTCTGGGTGACGACGAAGATCACGCTCATGTCGCTGGCGCTGGCACTGATCGGCGGCGGCGGGATGGCGATCCTTCTGGTTCAGTCGCGCTGGATCGAAACGGCCCTTTATCCCATCATGGTGATCCTGCAGGTCACGCCGATCATCGCAATTGCCCCCCTGATCCTGATCTATGCCCCGACAACACAGGCTGCGCTTCTCATATGCGCCTTCGTGGTTGCTTTCTTTCCGATCCTTTCCAACATGGTTCAGGGTCTGAAAAGCGTCGATCACAACCTTCTCAATCTTTATGAGCTTTATGGTGCGTCACGCTGGCAGACCTTGATCTATCTGAAACTGCCTTCCTGCCTGCCCTATTTCATGACCGGCCTCAGGATCGGCGGCGGGCTCGCGTTGATCGCGGCGGTTGTTGCAGAGTTTGCCGCCGGATCTGCCGGAGCCGGCTCGGGTCTTGCCTTCCGGTTGCTGGAATCACAGTTCCGCCTGAATATCTCGCGGCTGTTCGCCGCCCTCTTCCTTCTTGCCAGCCTCGGCGTCCTGATCTTTGCACTCACCTCTTTCATTTCCTGGTGGACCCTGCACCGCTGGCACGAAAGCAGCCTGAAACGGGAAAACTGATGCAGCTCGACTTTCCCAAAGGAAACCGATTTGCCCTGCGCTCCGCAACCCTTCCATGCGTGCTTGCGCCGGATGGGATTGCCGGGTCGAAAAACGGGCTTTGCTCCGCGGATCTTGTGATTGGCGAAGGAAGAATCGAGGCTGTTCTCAGCGCAGGCACGGCCCCTGCGGATATGGAAAGCCTGGACCTTCAAGACCGGATGGTCTGGCCCTGCTTCGTGGACATGCATACGCATATCGACAAGGGCCATATCTGGGAGCGTCAACCCAACCCGACCGGAGACTTCGAGGGCGCTCTTATGGCGGTAAGAGCCGACACGAAAGCGAACTGGCACGCAAAAGATGTCGAAACCCGCATGGATTTCTCTCTGCGCTGTGCCTACGCCCATGGGACAAGTCTGCTCCGGACACATATCGACAGCCTGGCGCCGCAGCACCGGATCTCGTTCGAGGTGTTCTCGGACATGCGCGCGCGCTGGAGCGATCGCATCAAACTTCAGGCCGTCGCCCTCTTTCCCATCGACGCGATCGACGACGATGCCTATTTCAATGATCTTGTGAGTGTTGTGGCCGCCCATGGCGCACTTCTCGGTGGCGTCACCTACCCGATGCCCGATCTGGATACGCGCCTCGACCGCCTGTTTCAGGCAGCCGCCGACAAGGGACTGGATGTCGATTTGCATGTCGATGAAACACAGGACGCCGGTGTTCTTACGCTCGCCCAGATCGCCGAGGCGAAACAACGCAACAGTTTCGAAGGCGCCGTGACGGTCGGGCACTGCTGCTCGCTCGCACAGCAGGATGAAGACACGGCCGCCGCCACAATCGAGAAGGTCAGTAAAACCGGCCTGTCGGTTGTCTCCCTGCCAATGTGCAACATGTATCTGCAGGACCGGCAGGCGAGCCGGACACCGCGCGCGCGCGGGATCACGCTCCTGCACGAACTCATGGAAGCGGATGTTCCGGTGGCAGTCGCCTCGGACAACACGCGTGATCCCTTCTACGCCTATGGCGACCTCGATATGGTGGAGGTGTTCCGCGAGGCTGTCAGGATCGCCCACCTCGACCATCCGCTCGACGACGCAGCCATGGTGGTGACGCGCGTTCCGGCGGATATTCTGCAAGAACCCGGCTTCGGCAGAATAGCGCCGGGCCATGCGGCCGATCTGGTTCTCTTCAACGCGAGAACCTGGAGCGAATTTCTATCCCGTCCGCAGGCGGACCGCATCGTGATGCGGAATGGCATGGGCATCGACCGTCGCCTGCCGGATTATTCTGAACTTGACCCACTGATGAAAGACTGACGATGGCCGATTACGAACAGATCAAGGCTGAACTCGACGGTGTGGCGGTCGAGGACAACCCTCGGCTCGTGCAGGCGAAAAGCCGGGATTTCTACTGGTATTCTCCGGTTCTGAAACGCCAGCTCGAAAATGTTACCGGCGATCTTCTTGTGTCACCGAAAACCGAGGACGAGGTGATCCGGGTCCTGAAAACCGCCTTTGCGCACGGCGTTCCGGTGACGCCGCGCGGAACCGGGACGGGAAATTACGGCCAGGCCATGCCGCTCTCGGGCGGTATCGTGCTCGACATGTCGCGCATGAACGAGGTGACGGAGATTGCACCGGGGCGGGTTATCTGCGGACCCGGCGTCGTCATGGCCAAATTGGACGCGCAAACCCGGGAACATTCCGGCCAGGAACTGCGGTTTCATCCGTCCACGGCGCAAACCGCCACCATAGGCGGCTTCATTGCAGGTGGATCCGGCGGCGTCGGATCCATCCATTGGGGCGGCCTGCGGGACCTCGGCAACATCCTGCGGCTGCGCATCGTCACGATGGAAGCGGAGCCGCGGATCATGGAACTGTCGACGTGGGATCTTCAGAAGGTCAGCCATGCCTACGGTACCAACGGAATCATAACCGAAGTCGAAATGCCGCTGACCACGGCCTATGACTGGGTCGACGTGATTGTTGGCCATGACACGTTCATGGACGCGGTCGTGTTTTCCGACCGGCTCGCACGCAGCAACGGCCTTCTTCTGAAGGAAGTCGCACCGATCGCCGCGCCGATCCCCTTCGACTATTTCACCCGGCACAAGCCGTGGCTGAAGGAAGGCGAAGCCGTGACCGTGCTGATGGTCGCACCGCAGTCCATGTCAGCCGTGCTGGCGCTTGCCGAGCGCATGAAGGGAAGCGTTCGTTTCCGCTCCGACGACGTGGAAAGCATGAAGGGCATTCCGCACGCCTATGAGCTTGCCTGGAACCACACCACGTTGCGCGCGCTCAAGTCCGATAGTTCGTTCACCTACCTGCAAACGCAGTATCCGGGACCGAACCATGTCGAACTGGTTCAAAAGACGACGGAGATGTTTCCCGGCGAAATCTTTGGCCATCTGGAGTTCCTTCGCTTTGACGGACAGGTGCAGTGCTCGGGCCTGCCACTAATCCGGTTCACCACGGAGGACCGGCTGGATGAGATCATCCGCCTACATGAGGAAAACGGATGCCCGGTCTTCAATCCGCACAGATACACGCTGGAAGAAGGCGGCATGAAGCGAACGGATCAGGTGCAGTTGGACTTCAAGAAGGAAACCGATCCCAAGGGCCTGCTCAATCCGGGCAAGATGATCGCGTGGGAAAACCCGGATTTCGACTTCAACTCAGGCGGAACCTACCTCTTCCCGGGACTTCAGTCCTTCGCAGAGGCGTAAGCAGATGCGTGTTCTGGTTCTGCATTCCCATCCCCAGGAGGCGAGCTTCGGCCGCGCGCTCTTTCACAAGACATGCGAAAGCCTGGAAAAGGCCGGGCACGAGGTTGATCGCTGCAATCTCTATGACGAAGGCTTCGACCCGGTCCTGTCCGCCCATGACCGCGACATCTATCATACGGTCCCCGACAACCGGAAACTCGTTGACCCTTATTGCGAGCGGCTGCTTGCCTGCGAGGCACTGGTCCTGTGCACACCAGTCTGGAACTTCGGCTTTCCCGCGATCCTGAAAGGCTATTTCGACCGGGTGTGGCTGCCGGGCGTCTCGTTCGACCTGGAAGACGGAAAGCTGACCCCTACGCTGCGCCATATCCAGAAACTCGGTGCGGTGATGACCTATGGCGGCAGCCGATGGCGCGCCCTTCTTGTCGGAGATCCGCCACGCAAGATCGTCAAGCGCGTGATCCGTGCCCAGATCAAGATCGGAGCGCCGGTCAAATATCTTGCCCATTACGACATGAACAACTGCACGCCGGAAACGACCAATGCTTTCCTGAACAAGGTCAGCGAGGAAATGGAGCGCTTCTGACGCCCGTCCGTTCCGCGCAGGTCAAACAACCTTCGCAGCAGTGACCTCTACCTCAACCAGGAACTCCGCACGTGTGAACCCGCCGACGACCAGCAGGGTCGAAACCGGTTTGATTGCACCGGTATATCGATCCCGGACGGCCATGTAGTCGGCAAAGTCCTCGCGCCGGGTGACAAAACCGGAGATCCGGATCACGTCTTCGAAGCTCATGTCCGCTTCGCG
>JBCDEN010000118.1:0-8563 GCA_039179715.1 Pseudomonadota bacterium | reverse complement strand
GGCTTTTTCTGTTTTGAAACACTCTCCTGATACATCCCGTTACACATTCATACCGAACGGCGACAGCACATCCTGGTTTGGCAAGTCATACTGTTCGGGTCGTGGCATTGGATCTGGAGAAAGAAAGCATGCGTTTAAGTCTTGCGCTTGCAAGCGTACTGATAGCCTCACAGGCTGCAGCACATGACAGCGCCGCGCCGATCGGCGGCGAACAGCCTCATGAACACTTCGATCTGTCGGACGAGATCTGGGATCTCCTCCTGCCTCAGGCAGAAGCGAGTGCCGAAATCACGGTTCAGGGAAACACCAGACGCATTCATGCCAACGGCTATCCCGACAAACCGCCCGGCAAGTTCCCGAACCGCAACAATCCCCACGCCATTTCGAAGAAGAATTACACTCTCAAGGTCCCGCTCGATCCGCGCAAGAATGCTCAGCCTAGGGATGCGCAGGGGTCCGTTTTCGGGATCGCTCTGAATGGCGTCGTGATGGATCCGGGCACTGCGGAATTCTGGCAGAACGACCGGCGGTCCGGCTGGAACTATGAAGCGCTGGGCGGCGCCTGCAAGCTCGGCCTCGACACGTACAATGCGCATGTCCAGCCGAATGGCACCTATCACTACCACGGAATTCCGACCGGCGTCGTGTCGGCCAGCGGAGGACGATCCGTTCCCGCGATGATCGGCTATGCTGCAGACGGCTTTCCGGTCTACGGCCAGTACGGATATTCCGATCCTGAACGGATATCTGCGATGAAGAAGCTTCAGAGCAGCTACCGCCTCAAGGGGGGCAACCGGCCGAACGGCCCGGGCGGACGCTACAATGGCAAATTCACGCAGGATTGGGCATTCGTCAGCGGAGCAGGCGACCTGGATCGCTGTAACGGGCGATTTGCCGCGACACCCGAATATCCGGGTGGAACCTATCACTATGTCCTGACCGATACCTTCCCATTCATCCCCAGATGCTGGATGGGCAATCCGGATGCCAGTTTCACACGGCTGAAGGGCAGGGGGCAGCGCCGCGGCGATCTGCTGCCGGAATCCGATGCGTCCGACCAGTATTTCGCTGCCATCACCGATCCGGACCGGGTGCAGGTTGTTCAGGTTCAGGGAGGCCCTCCGCCGCGGATGCGTCCCGGTGGACCGCCGCCGAAGCGTGGCCAGCGGGGACCGCGCCAGCAGCATGGCGGACCCGGCGGCCGAGCACCGTGCAGCGGCAGCTGATCCGATTGTTGGCAAAGGATTGACTTAGGGGGCGCTTGACGGCGCCTTCTTTGCTATTCATTAGGTCAGGAGAGGTCTGCCTGTCAGACCGCGCAGAGCCGAATGGGTCCGACATGAATCAGCCACCGCCATCAAACACGTTTTCCACCTGTCCGCACGATTGTCCTTCCGCCTGTGCCGTGGAGGTCCACTTTTATCCGCACGGTGATATCCGCCGGCTGAACGGTGCCAAGGAAAACACGTATACCGCGGGCGTCGTCTGCGCGAAGGTCGCGCGTTATCCGGAGCGGCTCTATCATCCCGAACGCCTGATCAGCCCGATGCGCCGCGTCGGCAAAAAGGGCGAGGGACGGTTTGAGGAAATTTCCTGGGACGCGGCCCTGGACCTGATCGCGCGGAAGTTTCTTGAGGCAGAGGCGGAGTTCGGGGCTGAAAGCGTCTGGCCTTACTATTATGCCGGGACGATGGGACAGGTGCAGCGGGACAGCATTCATCGCCTGCGCCATGCAAAGGGCTATTCGCGCCAGTTCGACAGTTTCTGCACGAACATGGCCTGGACCGGGTACATCGCCGGGACCGGCAGGCTGGCCGGGCCTGATCCGCGCGAAATGGCACTGTCCGACCAGATCGTTATCTGGGGCACCAATCCCGTGGCAACGCAGGTCAACGTGATGACCCATGTCATCGCCGCACGCAAGAAACGCGGTGCGCGCGTGATCGTTGTCGATGTCTACGAGACCGAGACCATGAAACAGGCCGATATCGGCCTGGTGCTGAAGCCGGGAACGGACGCCGCGCTTGCCTGCGCGATCATGCATGTGCTCTTCCGCGACGGCCATGCGGACTGGGACTATCTCAACGCTTATACGGATTGTCCTGCGGAGTTCGAAGCCCATCTCAAGTCACGGACGCCGGAATGGGCGGCATCGATCACGGGTCTGGACGCCGCCCGGATCGAGGAAGTCGCCACCCTGATCGGTGAGACCAAAAAGACCTTTTTCCGGCTGGGTTACGGCTTCACGCGTCAGCGCAACGGCGCTGTTGCCATGCATGCGGCAGCCTCCATCGCCTGCGTCACCGGTTGCTGGCAATATGAAGGCGGAGGTGCCTTTCACAACAACGGCGCCATATACCAGCTCAACAAGGAAATGATCGAGGCGACCTCGCTGAAAGACACGAGCGTGCGCAGCCTCGACCAGAGCCTGATCGGCCGGGTTCTGACCGGCGACCAAGACGCATTGCAGGGCGGTCCACCGGTCAAGGCGATCCTGATCCAGAACACCAATCCGGTGTCTGTAGCGCCGGAGCAGGAGCGTGTCAGGCAGGGTTTTGCGCGCGAGGATCTGTTCACCGTTGTCCACGAGCAGTTTCTGACCGAGACCGCCCAGATGGCAGACATCGTTTTGCCGGCGACCCAATTCCTGGAACATGACGACCTTTACAAGGGCGGCGGTCACCAGTACCTGTCGTTGGGTCCGAAGGCGGTTGATCCACCTGAAGGTCCAAGGGAAAACATATTTGTTATCAACGAGATCGCAAAGCGCGTTGATTCAAGACCTCATCCAGGTTTCGACATGAGCGCGGCCGAGCATATCGACTGGATGCTTCAGAGCTCAGGCTATGGCACGCTGGCGGATCTGAAGGCCGAGAAATGGCGCGACCTGCAGCCGGATTTCGAAACGTCGCATTTCCTCAACGGGTTCGGCCACGCTGACGGCAGATTTCATTTCAGGCCCGCCTGGGGAAAAACGCCGGCCCCGAACAAGCCCGATGGCGACGCGGTTTTCGGTCCCTTCGGTGACATGCCCGAATTTCCCGATCAATGGGACGTCATCGAGCTCGCAGACCGCGAACACCCTTTCCGGCTGGCGACGTCACCGGCGAGGTCCTTCCTGAATTCCACGTTCAACGAAACCGAGAGCTCGCGCAAGAAGGAAGGGCGGCCCGAGGTCTGGATTAGGCCGGGCGATGCGGCCGGCTTTGGCATCGGGGACGGCGCGAAGGTGAAAATGGGCAATATGCGCGGCGTTGTCACGCTTCATGCCCGCCACGTGGAGACGGTTGCACCTGGCACGCTGATCTCGGAGGGCATCTGGCCGAATGCGGCATTCGAGGACGGCAGGGGCATCAACACGCTGACCGGGGCCGATCCGGTCGCCCCCTATGGCGGAGCGGCATTTCACGACACGGCCGTGTGGATCAGACCGGTCGAGAGCAGCTGACGAAACTGCGGCTTCCCGGAAAGACTGCTGAAAAGTCTTTCTTGCAACACGGCTGTGCAAACAATTAATGCAATCCGGTACTTGAAATTGCCTCTACGGCAAATATTGTAGCGGTGTAACGAAGCAGGGGTCCCAACCCTAGCCACCCCAAAATGCCTCTAGGCATCGTACTAAGGGTCGTGTTCTGTTAATGACGGATCGGCGAGGCGCCACCAAGCGAACCAACGAGTGGCCAAGTTCCTACAGCGAGTTGCTGCCGCATCTGCGCAATGCCTGGCAGGTGCAGGGTGAAATCTATCTCAATCGCCGGCTGAGCGGTGGCAAGTCAGGCGCACTTGTTTATCTGGTTGACATTACAACGGCAGCATTCGAAGGCCTTGCGATCCTGAAACTGGACAATGCGCCGGATCCCGGTGTTGAAGATGAGCATGAGGCTTTCCTGCACGCGCAGGCCATCTCGGACGCACCGGAATTTGCAGACAAACACCTGCCACGGGTTATCCACGCGACCGTTGAAAACGAGCAACTGGCAATTTTGTCGACGGTCGCGGGAAGGCGCCTTGAAAACGCGATCCCGCTTACCGAATGCTCGCATGACCGGCAAACCCTTGTTCTCAAAACCGTTTCACGAGAACTTTTGGACGACTGGAATGCGGATTACCGGCTCGATGAAGACGTGCTGCCGCCGCAGGACCTGCTGCGCTCCTGGCTGGGCTTCCGGCTGAATCCCGAGCAGGGAGGAGGCATTCACACATTTGTCGAAAAAACCTGCGGTTTGCCTTACGCGATCCCGACATTCAACTGCAACGGTCATTGGCTGCCCAATCCGCTTTATTTCGCCGAGGGCAGGGCGGAGCTGCCGGAACGCCTGGAGTTGCGCGGTGCGATCGGCCATTGCCATGGCGACTTTCACGGCCTCAATCTGCTTGTCGACAGCAGGTCGGACAATCAGGACAGTTACTTTCTGATCGATCTTGCGCATTACCAGAGCAGGCAGTTCCTGTTCTTCGATCACGCCTATTTCGAACTTGCGCTGCTTGTAAACCAGCGTGGCGGCGCTCCGGCATCAAACTGGAGTGCGCTGATATCAAACCTGTGCCGGTTTCCGAACCTGGATGAACAGCCGCCGCTTCGGACGGATGACATTGGTCTGATCGATCTGGTGAATTCGCTGCGGCAGGGCATCGTCTCCTGGATCGAAACGCACGAGGTCGAGCGCCTCGCCTATATGGAGAACCAGGCATTGCTCGCCCGTGTTGCTGCGGGATTGAACTTTTCGCACAAAAGGATCGCACCCGAGCTCAAACTGCTGGGCTTCTACTATGCTGCGGTCAATCTGAAGGACTACCTGAAGCTCAACCGTGTAGATTGGGAGCGCGGGGGCCCGGAGTTCGACCTGGAGGCGAGCCAGGCAGAACAAGCCAAGATCGTCCCGCAGCGCGCAGAAATTGCCGCCTCAGCCATCATCGTTTCTGAACCTCGCATGCCATTGCCTGCGCAAACGACAAGCCCGGAAACGGCTGAATTGCAGACCAGCGCGCTTTCCGAAACCGCCGGCACTGAGCCCGATGAGCCGCAATCCGTATTTTCGTTTCTGTACGAGCTGCGGCGCAGAAACGTTGTGCGCGTCGCGGGTCTCTACATTGTCGTTTCCTGGCTTTGCATGCAGGTTGTGGGCGCGCTCCAGCCGGCCCTGAACCTGCCGGACTGGAGCGCATCGCTTGTCGCGGTCCTGTTGGCGATAGGGTTTTTCGTGGTCTGCACCTTTACGTGGGTCTTTGAGCTGGGTGATCACGGGCTGCAGCGCACGTCAATGGCATCGACCAAGGAACGACCCGACAAGGCTAAAATCGGCGTCGATTACGCGGTGATGATCGGCATTATCGCGATTATTTTGATGACCGGCCGTCAATACGTTTCCTCGGAATTCTTTGACGGCACGTCACAGCAGCAGGACGTGGCTTCCGACGGAACTGACGCCGTGCCTGCGGGCGATGCGGTCAATCGGCCGTCCATCGCGGTTCTGCCCTTTACCGGCCTTGGCAACGAAGGCAGCGATTTCAGAAAGGGACTTACGATCGAATTGATCAGCGTTCTGGCACAAACCGGAATGTTCCAGATGCCGGGTATTAACTCGTCCTTCCAGTTCGAGGACTCTGCTGTTGATCCGCGTGAGATCGGTGAAACACTTCACGTTGAGTATCTCGTGGAGGGCGTGGTTCGGGAAAGTGGAAACAAGATCCGCATTGAGGCCAATCTGATCAGGGCGTCGGACGGATTTCTCATCTGGTCGAACACCTACGATGCCGGCAAGACCGATTTGTTCGAGACACAGGAAGAGATAGGCTTGGCGATTGGCGCTGCGCTGGCGACGCCGCTCAAGATTGAAGCCAAGGAGCTGGAAGCGCAGCGAACCGAAAACCCCGAGGCTTACGAGGACTTCCTGAAAAGCCTTCCGTTGCTTGCACAGCGCGGAGAAGCGCTGCTGGAAGCAGAGAGGCTCCTGCTCCATGCGGTGGATCTGGCACCGGATTTTGCAGCGGCTTGGGCGGGGTTGTCGCTCGCTTATGAGAGGATCCCGAACCACCTCGATGAAATTAACGGCCGCCCCATACGGCCGAACCTGCTTTATCGCAAGTCAAAGCAGGCTGCGCTGAGAGCACAGGAACTTGCTCCGACGCAGCCGATCGTCCGGCTCGCGGTGGGCAACATGTATTTGCGGGATCTTCAATGGGAGGCAGCGGAGACGCAGTTCAGAAGCACGGTGGCGAAGGATCCGTTCTATGTGCCTGTGGTGCTTCCCTATACAGCCCTGCTTTACAGCGTCGGCAAATTCGAGGAAGCGGAAGAACTCGCCGCCCGGTATGTCTATCTGGATCCCTTGAATGATTTTCAGGTTTTCAACAACGTTTTCATAAATGAATATGTCAAGTCCGGTCGCACAAACGTCGACGGGTTCTCAGATCTGTTTTTCAAGAACGCTTCCTTGAGACAAATGATATTGAGGATTTTTCTGGATTACTTCAGCCTTAGAGGCGACGTGGAGGCGGTGTTGCCGATCGTGGAAGCCTGCGAAAGCTGCACGGAGGCGTTGCTGCACGAGGTGTCCGAGCTTGTTGCCGACACGGGGCGCTTGCCGCCGGAGGATCTGTACTCAAAATACAGGGACCATGGATTTTTTGGCTACGGACTGGCCTTTTCGGTCGGCGGTGCGGATATGGTGCTGCGCCTTTTTGAATATGATGCCGAAGATGTGGGCTCCAGACAGAAGCTCTTCACCGTACCCTGGAACATAATTTCGGAAGTGGGCTCCGATCCGGAATTTGTGCGAATTTCCGAAGAGATCGGTCTTATGAAGTACTGGAAGCTGATGGGCTGGCCCGAAGGTTGCGAGCCAACCGATGACGGTGGATTTGCCTGCACCTGATCACCTTCGAAAAAAGTGGCAGCGCACTCCGTGAGAGGGCGCTGCCTTGGCAGGCGGGACGACCGGTTTGGGGCTTCCGGGCGTTACGCCTGTGTTTGTTTGGCGTCATCCTCGGGCGTCGCCAGCTTGCCTTCTTCAGCCTTGTAGAAATACTGGCTGGAGACCAGCCATCCCTTCAACGGCCGCAGCATCGGAATACAGGTGAGTAGGATCAGCGGCAGGGTCGTGACCAGGTGCACCCAGTAGGGGGCGGTGAACGCGATCTCGAGCCAGAGGGCAAAGGCAACGGCAGGAATGCAGCCGAAGCAGATCACGAAAAACGCCGGTCCGTCGGCGGGATCAGCAAAACTGTAGTCAAGGCCGCAGTGATTGCAGCCGGATTTCAGCGTCAGAAACCCGTCAAAGATCTTGCCTTCGCCGCAACGCGGGCACCGGCCCTTGATGCCCGTCTGGATCGGGGAAAGCTTTGGCCAGTTCTGGTTCGTGTTCATTGGCCTTCCAGTCCTGCTTAAGTCTGCCGAAACGCGCGTTTCGCTTCTGAAAGTGTACCATCATTCGAATAATGATAGTAATTGAATGCAATCAAAATATGATATTGATGCGCGTAGTCAAGGGGCGCGGCTGCGGCAAATTGGCTGCTCGGATGGTCCTCTGCCGTCAGAAATAGACGGATGAGCGCGCTGGTGACGCGTCGAGTGTCTGGGAGAGGACCTCCAGCGCGTTGACAAGCTGCGTCTGGTCCAGCGGACCGCCCAGGCCTATGCGCACACGCTCGGCCGGCAGTCCGCGAACCGTGAATGCGTCGGCCTCGATAATCCCGATCGGAAGGTTCCGCAATTGGCTGACGAGAGCGGATCGGGTCCAGCCGCCCGAAAGCCTGAGCCAGAGATGAAATCCTTCCGGATCGGCCAGATAGTCCTGATGGCGGAGGTGCTGTGCGGCGAGTTTTTGCCGTGCCGCGCTTTCGGAGCGGATCTGATCCAGCAGGCGAAAGGCGGTGCCGTCCTCGATCCAGCGGCTAGCCAGAGCGGTCATGATCGGGGATGGCATGACCAGCGATGTCCTGACAGCGCGGGAGAACTGCCATCGTGCGCCCGTATTTGGTGCAAGAACATATGCAAGCCGCAACCCCGCACCAAGCGTCTTGGAAAGGGAGCCGATATACCATGTCGATGCAGGTGCAATCGCGGCCAGCGGAAGCGGCGCCTTGCGGCAAAGCTGACCATAGGCATCATCTTCGAGAATTTCGATGCCGCATGACATCGCGCAGGCGGCAATCTCCTTCCTGCGACTGTATGGAATTGTTTTTGTTGTCGGATTTTGAAGCGTTGGATTGAGATAAAGAGCTTTCAGGCGACCTGATCCGGCGGCTGACCGCAGACTGTCGGGAAGCACGCCGTCATCGTCGGTTTCCAGCCCGATCAGTTCCAGCCCGTGTTGGGCTGCGAGCGATCGTATGCCGGGGTAGGTTATGTCTTCGCAGGCAATCCGGTCTCCCGGTTCCGTCGTTATGGCCAGGATGTGGCTGAGGGCTGCCTGGGCGCCGGACGCGAACAGGATCTGCGTTGGTTCGGGCGCGAGACCGGTCCCTTCAAGCCAGAAGACCAGTTGTGCATTAGCGAGGCAAAGGTCGTCTGACATAGAAGTGTCATCCGAGTAGTCCATATCAGCAGGCCTAAGAGGATAAT
>JBCDEN010000277.1:0-5924 GCA_039179715.1 Pseudomonadota bacterium | reverse complement strand
GTCAGGAGCACGGTCCTGTTGTCGCCGTTGTAATAGCGCAGTTCGTAGTCACCCGGCTTTGCAGCACTCGGCAACGTGACCTTGCTGTTGTCCAGGTCGCCACTGCGCACACGTTTTTCATGCGCAACCCGGCCGTCTCCGGCCCGTGCCCTGGGATCGAAGAACTGAACGCTGTCATACCGCGCACCAGGGCCGGTCCAGGTTACGGTCACATAGCGGCCCTGCCCGATCTGATCCGGAGCGTCCAGTTTCACAACCGCCGCGCTGACTTCTATGGAGACGGAGGCCAGCACCGTCCTGTTGTCGCCGTTGTAATATTGCAATTCGTAGGGACCTGCCTTTGCCGGACCCGGCAAGGTGACCCTCTGGTTTTCGAAGTCATCGCCGCGAAGACGCTTGTCGTGTATTTCCTTGCCGCTCGCGGGGTCGACAAGCTTGACACTGTCATAGCGTGCGCCGGGGCCAACCCAGTCTACGACGATCGGCTTGCCGGCCTCGGCGCTCGGCTCGGTCTCAAGCGTGACTGGTGCGGCAATGATCTCCAGCGCCCGCGTCGCCAGAACAGCCTTGTCCTCGCCCGCGTAATAGCGAAGCTGATAGGTGCCCGGTTTTGCCGGTGTCGGCATCGTCACCTTGTTGTTGTCGAAATCGTCGTTGCGAAGCCGCTTGTTGTGCAGAACCTTGCCTTCGCCACCCCGAGCGCTGGCGTCATAAAGCTCGACTGCATCATAGCGCCCCCCGGGCCCGATCCATTCGACAGTTACAGGCCGGGCGATCGCGATCTCGGCAGGCGCGAACAGGGCCACCTCCGCCGGAGTCACCTCGATCATCCGGGTCGCCAGAATCTGGCGGCCGGAGCCGTCCCAGTAACGGAGCTCATAGGCACCGGGTTCCGTAACCACCGTCATGGAGACCCGGTTGTTGTCAAAGTCACCATTGACGACCGACTTGGAGCGCAGGCGCTTGCCTTCGCCGCCGCGCGCGCTCGGATCGAAGAATTCAACCTGATCGTAACGTCCGCCCGGCCCCTGCCAGGCCACATCGATGCGGGATCCGATCTCCGCCTGGTCCGGCGCGTCAAGCGAGGCCTCGGGCAATTGTGCCGGTACGGCGGCCGCCTCCGTTACGGGGGCAGCTTCGACAGTTGCCGTGAGCGCGTCGGACAGCTCCTCGGTGCTGCCCGCCTGGATGTAGAGGCCGCCGGTGTTCTCAGCGAGGCAAGCAACCTGGCGCCCTTCCTCTTCGCTCAGTCCGAAGCCGATGACATGGGCGGTGAAGTTCACGCCCAGTCTGGAAAGCTCGTTGCCAAGGGCGCAGGGATCGGCATTGCAGGTTTCAATGCCGTCGGTCACGAGCACGACGGTCGCCTTGTCTTCGGTGAAGCGCAGCGTCTCGGCGGCCTTGCGGACAGCCGCCGACAACGGTGTTTTACCCTTCGGTGTGATGCCGTCCGTCGCTTGCCTGATGGCAGCAGCCGTTCCGGCACCCGGCGGCACGATCAGCTCGATATCGGAACAGTTGCCCTTTTCCCGGTGGCCGTATGCGAACAGTCCGAGTTCCAGATCGCCCGGCAGGTTGCCGAGCACTCCGGACATCGCGTCACGCGCTATCTCGATCTTGGTTCGGCCTTCAATCTGCCCCCACATGGAGCCGGAACCATCAAAGACAATGGCAACCCGGTCGGCGGCCTGAGAAACTGAAGGAAAAACGGATAGCGCAGTTATTGCCAAAATAAATGATCGAAACATGATCCCCCCGACAAATATGTTGCGTGACGTGTCGCAGCGTAACCGTGCCACATGTCCTGTCCGTCGCCTAGATCACACATTGTCGGTTTTGCCATTCTTCAGCAGAACACCGCACCGGCATTGCTGAGTTCGCGTTTCAGTGGGGCCCATTTCCGGGGTGTTGCCGTCAGCGTTCCCGTCTCCCTGATCTCGACCTGATAACCGCGCGCGAGCGCTCCCTTCGCCGTCAGCTGCACGCAGTGGCATGAATCCAGTCCGACAAGCGTGAGCCGTCCAACGTTCTTCGCCGCAAGCCAGTCCTCGAATGCCGGGCTGGAGAAGGTGTCTCCGAGCGATTTTTCAAAGATCGGCGCATCCGCCGTGTCCAGGGCCGGATCGTTGCGCAACCCGTCCCTGCCCGGTGTTCCTGCCCCTTTTGCGACCAGCTTCATGACGAGGATCGCCAACGTGTCCCGGAACACATGCTTCACGAATGCAACGTCCGTCCCGGCAGTGCGTGCTGATTCAACGGAGCGGTTGATCTCGGCGATGGCGGCATCCCTGTAGCCGGGTTCAAATGCGGTGGCACCGGTGCTGCGCGTGAAATCCACCTGAACGTCAATCACCACCAGGGCGGCGTTCGGACGTGTACCGGGATCGATCCTGTCGCCCTGCGTCGGCGTGCCGATCTTGCGCATGATCTTGAACGTGTAGAGAACCAGACCGAGAAGAACGGCGGCAAACAATCCGATCGCGATCCATAGTCCAACCATCGTTTCACTCCTGATGTAGCGTTGTCAGAAAGGTCTCGGACGATCGGGATCGTCCTCATATTCCGCAAAGTGATCGAGCATGGCGCAAAGCACCTGTTGGGAAGACATGAGATCCTGCTCGGAGAACAGTTCGCAGACCATCTCGATTTCGTCGTTTTCCGCTGCGCGGATTTCGGCAAAGACAGACCGGCCGTGTTCGCTCAAACTGAAGAGAGGCGAGCGCTTGTGCGCCGGGTTCGGCTGCCGCGCGACAAGCTGTCCTTTCTCGAGCGCATTCATCAGGAGCTGAATCTGCTGACGCGCGAGAAACAGCGTTCGAGCGGTATCTGGAACGGAAAGCGGTCCGGCTTCGCTGAGAACCTCCATCACCGCGCGCATGCCGACCGTGACGCCGGTGCCGGCCAGCTTGGCCTCCACCGCACGGGCCAGGCGGCGATGAACCGGCCGGATCAGACGGATGATTTCATATAACTCAGCGGATTTTTGCATTGCAGCCTCTTTGACATACTTATTGTCATAATGACAATTATATTGTCAATAAAAACTTTCATCCGGTAAGCCCCGGCTCAAATGCGCATGACGCTCCTGTACGAAAAACCCCGGCGCGTGGCCGGGGCTGAGTTCAAGCTTATCGCCCGTTGCTCTAGCTGATGCGTCACGGCCGCTTCAAGGTGCGACCAGCCTGACCGGTTCCGGTTCAACGGCGATCTCGCACTTGACCGAGTTGGCGATGAAGCAGACGTCATGTGCCTTTTCGTGGATCGCGGTCAGCCATTCCTGATCCGGCTTCTCGGTTCCGATCAGTGTGATTTCTGGCCGCAGCACGACCTTGGTGATCGCCATCTTGCCGGGCGCGACACGGCTCATTTCCCCTTCGGCATGATCACTGTAGCTGGCGACGTTGAAATCCGCACGTCTTGCAAGATCGAGAAACCAGAGCATATGGCAGGACGAGATGGCCGCCACGAAGGCCTCTTCCGGATCGACGGCCGCTTCCACCGAATGCGGCAGGGGAACCACGGTTGGCGAGGCGCTGGCGGGAACTTCAAGCCCCCCGTCAAATCGCCAGATATGACCGCGCGAATATGTATTTGCCGCGTAGTCGCCGTCGCAGGCCCACTCCACCAAAGCCTTGTAGAAATGCCCCGCCATGATTCACAAAGTCTCCAGAAATGCCTTGTAGGCGGCCGCGTCGAGCAGTTCGGAAAGCTGGCTCTCGTTGCCGACCTTCATTTTCAGGAACCAGGCGGCGCCTTCCGGATCCTCGTTCACTTTCCCCGGTTCTTCCGCGAGCACCTCGTTGACCTCGACGACTTCGCCGTCGATTGGCGCATAGACCTCGCTGGCGGCCTTGACCGATTCGACGACCCCGGCCTCGTCGCCCTGCGCGATCTGTGTTCCAACCTCGGGAAGTTCCACGAAAACCACATCGCCAAGCTGCTCTTGCGCATAAGCCGTGATGCCGACAGTTGCCACACCTTGCTCGACGGAAATCCATTCGTGATCTTTTGAATAATAGGTTGTCATGTCGTGATCCTAGGTCAGGGTTGTCCGGAAAAGGGTGATGGTGGCGCGCGATAAGAAAGTGGAAACAGTTTGCGCGATTACCGGCGATTTGCGAGCCGGACTTCCGGAGTGTTTCAACAAAGGCACTTCAGCATCTCCGGTCATCTACCGTTCTCATGTTCAGAGCGCAGCCGTCAGGCATGGGTCCAGGAACCCTGCCGGCCAGCACCCCCTCTGTCCGAGAACCTGAGAGATTTCCCGCAGGACGCGCAGACGGCATCCGGCAGCTACTCCGTCGGTGAGCATTCCGCCAAAAGCTTGGAGGAGCACTGCTTTCCAGAGCGTTTTTTCCCCTGCGGTCCTTTTGCCTGAGAGTTTCCGGGGCGGTTGCTCCTTCGGCACCGGGCCTTGTCCGCCCGATTTCTCCCGCATGGGACAAGCGCGCCGAAACGCGCTCACCAGGGCACGACCCTGAGTGGAAACGGATTGTGAGAGGGTGGCATGCCCTTGTCAATACGGGAGAAACAGCAAGAAACCCACGGCGACAAACACTGCCCGGGCTATGCACGCGGTTGGCTCGAAGCCTTTTTGGCGGCTTATCGGCGGCGGCCCTCGTCGAAGCCGAAAACGACCTTCACGCTTGCACCTTGCGGTATCGTGAACTTGTCCTCGATCAACGTCCACTTTTCTGCCGGAGCCGCTTCATTCAGCGTGACCGGAACCGTCAACACTTCCGAACTCAACGGTTCGGCATCGGCGCCACCGGGAACAACCGCAACCCGAAGCGGCAGTTTCACCTCGCCGCCCTTCCAGGCCGGTCCAGGCGTCACGTCGCCCGAAAGTCCGATCTTCATGCGCCGGCTGCCATCCGCTTCCTGGGTACAGCTGTTCGCCCAGTCCTCAACGGTTGCCTGGTAAAGCAGACCTTCCGCTTCGTCCTGTTTGCCGCGCGCATAGTCGCGGATCAGGAACGTGTTGGATTTGAGCTCCATCGGCGGGCATGGAACCGGAGGGGCGAATGTTGCCGGCGACACCTCGATCGGTTCCTGGCCGCCGGAGATGATCTTGCCCGCAACACTGTCGGCTCCACCGCCGCAGCCGACGAGCACCGCCGCGCAGATACCGGCCGACAAAAAGGTTTTCAGTTTCACATTTGCAAGGGCCTGAAACGCAGTGATCATCATCTTTCCATTGGATCGAACAGCAACATGGCGGAGTGTCATAGCAGGAAGACCCATGCTTGGCGAGATCACTTCACCGGAAAGCTTGAAGCAGTACAATGTGGCTGAAATAGTGCGCGGTTGCGCGCACCCGACTTGACAGGAAACAGCATGAACCCCTTATTTCTTTATGGAGATCTGCTAGAAGGGCACAATGAGCACCGCCGAGCACACAAAACCGCCGCTTACAATCCGCCTTTGCGCACCGCGCGGGTTTTGTGCGGGCGTCGACAGGGCAATCCAGATCGTCGAACTGGCGCTGGAAAAATACGGCCGCCCGGTCTATGTGCGTCACGAAATCGTGCATAACAAATTCGTTGTCGACGGTTTGAAGGCGAAAGGCGCCGTGTTCGTTGAAGAGCTTGAGGAGATCCCATCCGAGCATGCCGACAGACCGGTGATTTTTTCAGCACACGGCGTTCCCAAGTCCGTGCCGCAGGATGCGCAGGCGCGCAACATGTTTTTCCTCGACGCGACCTGCCCGCTCGTGTCCAAGGTTCACAAGGAAGCGCAGATCCATGACCGCCGCGATCGCGAGGTTCTGTTGATCGGGCACGCCGGCCATCCGGAGGTGATCGGAACCATGGGCCAGTTGCCCGAGGGCACGGTTGCGCTCATTGAAACCGAAGAGGACGCGCGCAACGTCGACCGAAAGGGTCGTTTGCGTGATATAGGCAAGGCTCTTGTCCGACTTTGGC
>JBCDEN010000246.1:0-6185 GCA_039179715.1 Pseudomonadota bacterium | reverse complement strand
TCGCGGCGATGGCCATAAAGCGAATCGAAGTCGATGAAATTGGAGAAGACGAGGTCTCCGTCTGCCGCCATGCCGATCGCCTCGAGCGTCCGCTCGAAGAGCTGGTCGTTGCCGGCGCCCTTCAAAACTTTCGCAACGCCCTGATGCGCAAAGATGTCGGAGATCTTGCCCACGCCGATAACCGTGCGGCCCGCCTCCGTCAGACGATCGAGCAGGGTCGGCTCGGGCGGCAGAACGGAATAGTCTCGCCGGTTGGGCGTGCGTTCGAATGTCTGAGCACTGTCGCCCAGGAAAGGGCGCGCGATGACACGGCCTATGTTGTAGGGATCGGCAAACTCCCGCGTCGTTTCACACAGTTTCAAAAGCCGTTCCAGACCGAAACGCTGTTCATGCGCCGCGATCTGAATGACGGAATCGGCCGATGTATAGAAGATCGGCTTGCCGGTTCTGACGTGTTCTTCGCCAAGTTCAGCAATGATCTCGGTCCCTGAGGCGTGCTTGTTGCCCAGAACGCCCACCAGTTCCGCAGCGGCACAGATCGGATCAATCAGTTCCGGCGGAAAGGTCGGGACGGTATCGGGAAAATAACCCCAATCGAAGCGCACGGGAACTCCGGCGATCTCCCAGTGACCGGACGGCGTGTCCTTGCCGTTCGACACTTCGGCGGCATATCCCCAGAGCGCCTCGGGGGCACCTTCAAAGTCAAGACCGGGCACGTCCTTGCCGGTCGAAAGACGCGCCGCGGCACCCAGTCCCAGCCGGTCCATATTCGGCACGGACAATGGCCCGCTGCGCAGACCCTCCCGGTCGCCTTCACCGCGCGCACAGCATTCGGCAATGTGACCCAGCGTGTCGGAACCGGCGTCACCGAACGCGGCGGCATCCGCCGCACCGCCGATGCCGAAACTGTCCAGTACACACAGGATTGCTCGAGGCATGGGTTTCTCCTCAGTTTACTCTTGCCGGTCTCCCAAACCGGCGGGGCACCGGAAAGGACCGGCTGACTGCTGATCAGGGCGCGATGCGATCGACAACACTCGGGTGATCTTCAACGTCCATGGCCGATCCGACGGAATAGGCGTTTCGGACTTCGATGGCCGCGGCTTCGGCGTCTTCTTCGGTTCTCGCGTGCACGATCGCGAGCGGTGCATCCGCATCGACGGTGTTTCCAATGCCCGCGAGGTCGGTGAGACCGACGGACGGGTCGATCACATCGGCAGCGGCGCGGCGTCCGCCACCCAGGGCAACGACTGCAACGCCGACGGCACGGGCATCGATTGCCGTGACAACGCCGTCGACATCACCATAAACAGGTGCCTGGACCGGCGCCTTGGCGAGATAGAGTTCGGACCTCTCGATGAAGTCCGCGGGGCCGCCAAGGGCGTGAACCATCTGCCCGAATTTCTCCGCGGCCTTGCCGCTGTCGACCGCCTCGCGCATCATCTGTGCGCCGGCTTCCGCCGTCGGTGCGATGCCGCCCGTTGCCAGCAATTCGCCACCCTGCGCAACAGTGACGTCCCAAAGACGGTTGTCGACAGAGGTGCCTTTCAGAAAGTCGACGGCATTTTGCATTTCAACGGCATTGCCTGCAGCCGATGCGAGCGGTTCGTTCATGTCCGTCAGCAAAGCAGTTGTCTTGAGGCCTGCCCCGTTGGCGACAAGAACAAGACTCTCGGCAAGGGCGCGCGCCTCATCCAGGGAGGCCATGAAGGCGCCGGTTCCCCATTTCACATCAAGTACGAGACCTTGCAGACCGGCGGCCAGTTTCTTGGACAGGATGGACGCCGTGATCAGATCGATGCTCTCCACCGTCGCCGTCACGTCCCGGATGGCATAAAAGCGTTTGTCCGCCGGGGCGAGATTGCCCGTCTGGCCGATCACCGCACAGCCGATGTCGCGGACGACTTTCTTGAACAAAAGGTTGTCCGGCTGTGTCTGGTAGCCCGGTATGGTGTCGAACTTGTCGAGCGTTCCCCCGGTATGTCCGAGACCACGCCCTGAGATCATCGGCACGGCGGCACCGCATGCGGCAAGAGCGGGCGCAAGCATCAGCGACACGTTGTCACCGACGCCGCCGGTCGAATGCTTGTCGAGGACCGGCGCGTCGATTTCCTGCCAGTTCATCACATCGCCGCTGTCGCGCATGGCGAGCGTGAGAGCGACGCGCTCGTCAATGCTCAGACCCTTGAAGAAGACAGCCATGGCAAGGGCGGAAACCTGCCCTTCCGTCACCGATCCATCTGCGAGACCTTTGACGAAGAACGCGATTTCCTCCGCGTCGAGCGCGCCCCCGTCGCGTTTCTTCCGAATGAGTTCTTGCGGCAGCATTTTGTTCTATCCTTTGCAGCGCCGTTAGTAGCCTTGGCCGATGTCCGGTTCGGTTCCCTCGATCGTGGCAATCAGGGCGTCCAGAAGTCCGCTCGCCCCGAAACGGAAGGTGGAGGCCGAGGCCCAGTTGTGGCCAAGGATCCGGTCAGCGAGCGCGAGATAGGCTTCGGCGTCCTCGCTGGTGCGGATGCCGCCGGCAGGCTTGAATCCGATCACGCGCTCCGCGTTGTCACGGCGGGCCTCCTCGATCGCGGTGAGCATGACCTCTGCCGCCTCCAGCGTTGCGTTCACCTTGACCTTGCCCGTGGACGTCTTGATGAAATCCGCTCCGGCGGCAATGGCAATGTTCGAGGCCGCATGGATCAGCAGCGGGTCCTTGATTTCGCCGGTTTCCAGTATGACCTTCAAAATGGCCGGCTCGGGAATGGCGTCCTTCACCCGGATGATCTGCTCTTCAACAAATCCCTTTCTGCCGGCGACGAAAGCCTCATAGGCCATCACGTGATCGATTTCGTCGGCGCCGTCCTCGATGGCTTTCAGCGTCTCGGCGACAACGGCACTTGTTTCCAAGCCGCCTTGCGGAAAATTCACCACCGTTGCGACCTTCACGCCCGTTCCGGTCAGTTCCTTCGCCGCCTGCGCAACGAAACGCGGCCAGACGCAGACGGCGGCAACCGAGCCGTGATCGGTTACGGTCCGTTCCGTCAGTCTGGAAATGTCCTCCGGTGTGCAATCGTCATTCAGGTTGGTCAGGTCGACAAGACCCAGGGCCCGCTTTGCGTTTTCGATCCTGTCGCTCATCAACCGACCTCCTTCACAAATGCGCGCACCAGTTGCTTCATGCGTTCCATGCCTGTCAGCGCAACGCTCTTGGTTTCGTCATGGGACAGTTCATGGGTTTGCATGCCCGCTCCATAGTTGGTGATGATCGACATGGCGACCACGCGCAGCCCCACGAACCTGGCGACAATCACCTCGGGCACGGTCGACATGCCGACGGCATCGGCACCCAGCATCCTTGCCGCACGGATCTCTGCCGGTGTTTCGAACGAGGGACCGGAGAACCACATGTAGACACCATCGGCGATCGGCTCGCCGGTCTCGGCAGCCACCTTCTTCATCGCCGCCTGCAGATCCTTGTCATACGCAGCGCTCAGATCGAGGAACCGCTTTTCGTCCTCTTCACCGATCAGCGGGTTCTTGCCGGACCAGTTGATGTGATCGGAAATCAGCATCGGCGAGCCGGGTGCGACCTCTTCCCTCAGCGAGCCTGCGGCGTTGGTCGCCAGCAGGATGTCGCAGCCAAGCTCCTTGAGGGTCTCCACCGGAGTGCGCATGACCGTCGGATCGCCGCTTTCATAATAATGCGCCCGGCCGGACAGGATCACGACCGGAACGCCGGCTAGCGTTCCGGCGACAAGCTCGCTGGAATGCGATGTCACGGTGGACACCGGGAACTCCGTCAGATGTCCATAGGGGATCCGCACGGCATCCTCGACTTCTTCCGCTAGGGCGCCAAGGCCCGAGCCGAGGATCATGCCAATCTTGTAGGAACCCTTGCGGGCTGCACGGACGATGTCAGCGCATTCACGGCCGTAACCACTCATGGAGGGTCAGTCCTTCTGTTTGTTTTCCAGTTCAAAAGCGGCAGGCAGCAGTTCCTCCAGGGTGAAACTGCGTTTGATGCCATTCAGGTCCGCGACATGGACAACGAGATTGTCCGTGCCGAATTCGGCGAAACGCTGGCGGCAGACGCCGCAAGGTGTGCATAGCGCCGCATCGCCAATCACGACGGCCTCCTCGATCTCCCTGTAGCCGCCTGCAATCATGGCGCTGACCGCACCGCCCTCGGCGCAGACGCTGACGGGATAGGACGCGTTCTCGACATTGCAGCCGGTGAAGATCGTCCCGTCAGGTGTCCTGAAAGCGGCCCCGACAAGAAAATTGGAATAGGGGGCGTAAGCCTTTTCGCGCACCGCCTTGGCAGCCGCGAAAAGCGCGTCCAGGTCGCTCATGACCGCTCCTTGAGATAGGGAATACCCGCCGCCTTCGGCGGGATCGCCTTGCCGATGAAGCCAGCCAGCAGGATGACCGTCAGGATATAGGGCAGGGCCTGGAAGAACTGGACCGGGATTTCGCCGACACCGGGCAATTCCTGGCCCTGCATGCGGATCGCGACAGCATCGAGAAACCCGAACAGGAGGCATGTCAGCATCGCGCTGGCGGGCCGCCACTTGGCGAAGATCAAGGCGGCAAGCGCGATGAAGCCCTTGCCCGCGGTCATGTTGACCCCGAAACCGGCGCCTTGCGCGATGGAGAGATAGGCCCCGGCAAAGCCGCAAAGGATGCCGCATGCAATCACGGCCCGGTAGCGCAGCCAGGTGACGGAAATACCCGCCGTGTCGACCGCTGCCGGGTTTTCGCCAACGGCACGCAAACGCAGCCCGAACCGCGTCCGGAACAGGATCCACCAGGTCAGCGGCACTGCCAGGAAGGCCGCATAGACAAGCAGGTTGTGACCGGAAAGTAGCTCTGAGTAGACCGGTCCGATCACCGGGACGTCGCGCAGCTGTTCGGACATCGGCCAGGCCACGTCGGTGAAGCGGCCGCCTTCGGGAAGCGCGGGTGTGCGCCCGCCCTGGCGGAACCAGGTCTGGCCGAGCAGCGCCGTCAGTCCGGCGGCCAGGAAGTTGATTGCAACGCCCGACACGATCTGGTTGCCGCGGTTTGAAATCGACGCGAAACCATGCAGAAGCCCGAGCGACACGGAGACCCCGATACCGGCGAGCAGGCCGAGCCATGCGTTGGCGGTGATATAGGCAACCGCCCCTGCCCCGAATGCAGCGCCGAGCATCTTTCCTTCAAGGCCGATATCGACCACGCCGGAGCGTTCCGAATAAAGCCCGGCAAGACAGGCAAGCAGAAGCGGTGTGGACAGGCGAACGGTCGAATCGAGGATCAGGATGAAATCTTCAAACATGCCTACGCCTCCTTGGCCTTGAGTGCCTGGGAAGGCGTGAACAGTCTGATGATCGCGGGCCGGAACATGTATTCAAGCGCGCCGGCAAACAGGATCACGAGGCCCTGAATGACGATGATCATGTCGCGGGTGATATTGGGCATCTCGAAGGAAAGCTCCGCCCCGCCCTGGTACAACATCCCGAACAGAATGGCTGCCAGAATGATACCGACCGGATGTGCCCGGCCCATGAGGGCGACGGCGATCCCGACAAAACCGTAACCGGTCACGAAGTCGATCAGGAGACGGTGCTGGGACCCCATGATTTCATTGATCGCCATCATGCCGGCAAGACCGCCGGAGATCAGCATCGTGATCACAATGGTGCGCACCGGTGAAATTCCGGCGTAGACCGCCGCCGTGGCATTCGCGCCGAAGGACCTGATCTCAAAGCCGAGCTTCGTGCGCCAGATCAACAGCCAGACAAGCAGGCAGGCGGCCAGCGCAAGAAAGAGCGACAGGTTGACCGGCGCATAGCCAAATCCGAAGGACGGGAAGACGTCGTTCAGGAACGGCAGGCGACCACCGTCCTCGAACGTTCGGGTCTCCGGCTGCATCGAGCCCTGTTCCTTCAGCATCCCGTTGAGCAGATAGACCATCAGCGAAGATGCGATAAAGTTGAACATGATCGTGGTTATGACGACGTGACTGCCCCGGGTCGCCTGCAACCAGGCTGGAATGAAGGCCCATGCAGCGCCGGTCAGTGCGGAGCCGATGACGGCAAAGGGCAGCGTGATATACCAGGGCACAACGCTGTCGAACGCCAGGCAAGCAAAGGCAACACCAAGGCCGCCGAGATAGGCCTGCCCCTCACCGCCGATGTTGAACAGCCCGGCAT
>JBCDEN010000365.1:0-4931 GCA_039179715.1 Pseudomonadota bacterium | reverse complement strand
GCGAGCCATTTCGACGATCTTGTAAGACACGCCGTGATCCGGTCGCACGAGGCCGGTGCCTTCGCGTCGCGACTGGCAGACGATGTCTGAGACACCGCTTTACCTGCATTCCTGAGCTTTCATCTGACATTTTGTAGGAACAATTTTTCGATGCGCGATGGAGGTCCCACCGCATCCTGGCGATCTTATTTTTTCTGGATATCCTGAATTTCAATGCGAATCCTGCCCTCGTCATTTCCTTTAACGTGATACGTGCATTCACCAGATGCGCACCTAGGAGTCGATTTTTCTTGACAAATGAAAACTTTTGTATTCATATGTAAACATAATGAGACAAACGAAGACAATTGGTAGCGCCCATGCCGAAGAGTATTCCGATCAGTGTCAGGCTCAGCGATGACGACGTCGCGTTTCTCGCGGGCTACGAGGTTCAGGGCGCGCGAACCCCGAGTGACAAGATGCGCGAAATCCTGAAAGCGGCGCGCGAGCGTGAAGAAGGCGTTCAGGATGTGGCATCATGTGAAGACCTGCTCCGGTCGATGGTTCGGCCCGCCGAGCGGGGCTTGCGGCAATTGCAGAGGGAAACCGGGATCAGATCCGATCTTGTCATGAAACTGTATGAGAGGCTGCCCGAAATGCTGGCAGAGCTCATAGCATCTGCACCCGGGCCTGAGCAGGGAGAGCAGGATCTGGTAAAATTCGAGGCGGCCTTGTCCGCGGAGTTGTTTTCCGTGATCGAGGAAATATTCGATCTTGGACTGACGACACCCAGCCGGACCTACGATCCGGCCCTGATGGACCGGCGGCTGGAGCCGATCCTGGAAGTTGCGCGGCTCTTGCAGCAGAGGCGAACCGCCGAGGGTTGAACGGCGTTTTTTGAGAATTTGGACGCAGCAACAGTGGGAGAGGGTGTCGATGAGGCGCACCAGCGGCTTTTGCGCGCCGGCCTTCCGGTTGTGCGGACAAATTTGTTTTTTGATTTTGTTGAAGAAGATGAACGGAAAGGAAGGAACAGGATGGCAGAAGGTCTCGTAGCACGCGTAACGCGTCTGGTCTCCGGCGGTGTGAACCAGTTGGTGGACTCCATTGAAAACACTTCCCCTGAAACCGTCATGGCAGAAGCGATCCGCGAGGTCGACCGGGCCGTCGACCAGGTGCGTGACGAATTGGCCGGCGTTCTGGCGAACAAGCATCTTGCCAATACGCGCCTTGGGGAAACCACCTCGCGGCACGAGGAACTCCAGGGTCAGATCGCCCTGGCGGTGAAGGAGGGGCGCGACGATCTCGCCGAGGCGGCAATCGCACGTCAGCTCGATCTCGAAGTCCAGATCCCCGTGCTGGAATCCGCGGTCGCGGATGCCAGCCGCGAAGAGAAGGAGCTGGAAGGGTACATAGGCGCGCTTCAGGCCCGCAAGCGGGAAATGGAAGCCGAGCTGGAAAACTTCCGCCGGTCCCAGCAGCAGAGTGCGGCCGATGGTGCTGCGTCAGGCGCGGCTGCGCCCAAGGACAGCGTCGAGGGCAAGACACGCAAGGCGGAAGAAGCCTTCGATCGGGTCATGCAGAGCGCGACCGGTTTGCCGGGGACGCAAACAGCCGACAGGGCTGACGCAACCAAACTTGCCGAGCTGGATGACCTTGCCCGCAAGAACAGGGTTTCGGAACGCCTTGCAGCATTGAAGGCGTCGGCGAAAGACGGTTGAACATGATCGAGTTCATCCTAGCCGGGCCAAATACGCCTTTCGCGGTCGCTCTTGGCCTGATGATTGCGATCGCCCTCGCTGAAGGTGTGGGCACGCTCATGGGACTGGGTCTGTCGAACATGATCGACAGCCTGCTCCCTGAAGTGGACTTGCCGGATGTGGACCTTCCCGAGATCGACGCGCCGGAATTCGACGCGGACATTGCGGGAGGAGCGCTCCCGGGTGATCTCGATACGGTCGCCGCCGGAACGGACGTGACCGGGCCGGGGCAGGGGCTCTTCAGCCAAATACTAGGTTGGTTGTGTTTCGGCCGGGTGCCCGCCCTGATCATCCTGGTGATCTTTCTCACCGGATTTGGTCTCGTCGGCTACGTGCTCCAGGGCCTTGTACATTCGGTATCCGGTTTCCTCCTGCCGGGTATCCTGGCATCGGCTGGGGCATTTGCGGGGGCATTGCCCATCACTCGGGTCTCGGCACTCGGTCTGTCCAGGGTAATGCCCAGGGACGAAAGCGATGCCGTCTCGCGGCAGACATTCGTCGGCAAACCAGCGGTCATCGTGCAGGGTCATGCGAAGCCGGGGCTTCCGGCGCAGGCGCGCCTCAGCGATGCGACCGGGCAGTCGCACTACGTGCTGGTCGAGCCGGATGTCGATGATGAAGTGCTCGAACAGGGGACGGATATCATCATCGTCCGCCAGCGGGGCCCGCATTTCACCGCGATCAGAAACACCAACGCCACTTTGACCGGCGCCGACGGCTGACGCCTGCGCCGGGCTCACAAATTTCATCAAAAGAAAAAGGGAGTTGTAAGTTATGGACCAACTCATAAGCATTTTGATTCTTGTCGGCATCGCCTTTGTCGCGTTGCTGGCCATCGGTTTGATCATTTCCAGGCTCTACCGCCGGTCTTCAAAGGAAGTCTCCTTCGTGCGCACCGGTTTTGGCGGCCAGCGCGTGATCATGAATGGCGGAACGCTTGTGCTGCCGGTGTTGCACGACGTCATTCCCGTCAACATGAACACGCTGCGCCTTGAGGTGCGCCGCTCGAACGACCAGGCTCTGATCACCAGGGACCGCATGCGTGTGGATGTGCTGGCGGAATTCTATGTCCGTGTTCAGCCGACCATCGAATCCATTGCCAATGCGGCACAGACGCTGGGTCAGAGGACCATGAAACCGGAGGCCCTGCGCGAACTGGTCGAGGGCAAGTTCGTCGATGCCTTGCGTGCGGTTGCCGCTGAAATGGCAATGGAAGAGCTGCACGAGCAGCGTGTGAACTTCGTTCAGAAGGTGCAGGCCGCCGTGTCCGAAGACATCCTGAAGAACGGTCTTGAACTGGAATCGGTGTCTCTCACCGGCCTGGACCAGACCAACCGGGAATACTTCAACCCGGAAAATGCGTTCGACGCCGAAGGTCTGACCAAGCTCACCCAAGAGATCGAGGAGCGCCGCAAGAAGCGCAACGACATCGAACAGGAGACCGAGGTCCAGATCCAGCGCAAGAACCTAGAGGCGGAGCAGGAGCGCCTGCAGATCAGCCGTGAGGAAGAATTCGCCAAGCTTGAACAGCAACGCGAAATCGAGATCCGCCGGGCAGAGCAATCCTCGCTGATTGCCAAGCAGCAGGCGGAGCGCGAGCGTGAAGCCGAGGAAGCCAAGATCCTGGCAGGCCAGAAGGTCAAGGAAAAGGACATTGAGTCCAATCAGGCCGTTACCGAGCGCCAGATCGCGATGGACCAGCAGGTCCGCGAGCGGGAAATCTCCAAGGAGCGGACGGTCGAGGCAGCCAATGTCGACAAGCAGAAGCTGATCGAACTGGCCGAGCAGGACCGCGACATTGCGGTTGCCGCAAAGTCGCGTGAGAAATCCGAGGCCGAGGCCGAGGCAGATGAGGCAAGGGCAATTGCGGCGCGGGCTGCCGAGCAGGTCGCGACGGCGCGGGAAACCGAGGTCGCCGAGCGTGACAAGCAGATCGAGCTGATCGAAGCCCGCAAGGCGGCCGAAATGGATGCGGTCGCGGTCACCGTTGGCGCCGAAGCCCAGAAGCAGGCGGCGGCCGACCACGCGGAGGCCGTCCGGATTTCGGCGGAAGCAGAGGCTGCGAAGCTTCGCATCGAAGCGCAGGGATCGGCGGAAGCCGACAAGCTTCGCGCGGAAGCCGAGAAGGCTCTCTATGAAGTGGAAGCGGCCGGTCAGCGGGCGATCAACGAAGCGGCCAATCTGCTGTCGCCGGACCAGATCGCGATGCAGGTTCGTGTCAAGCTTCTGGAGCAGCTGCCTGAGATCATTGCCGAAAGCGTCAAGCCGATGGAGCAGATCGACGGCATCAAGATCATCCAGGTCGATGGCATGACCGGAGGTGCCGGCGGGACCGCGAGCACTGCGGGTTCGAACGGAAACGGGGGTGGAAACCTCGCCGACCAGATGGTTTCCTCCGCCCTGAAGTACCGCTCCCAGGCGCCGCTTCTGGATGCCATGATGAAGGAAGTCGGTCTGGACGGCTCCGGATTGTCCGGGTTGACCAATGGCCTTTCCGGGGCACCCGCCAGGGCAACGGACGCAGGCGACGAAACAGGCTCTGTCGAAACTGTGTCGGATAAGGCGCTCGAACACCTGGCGGGAGACACCGCCGCCAAGACGACCGGGGGCCAAGGTTCTGCCGGGTCCAAACCGGAAAGCTCTGACCCCGCAGCCTGATCAGCTGTGCTGAGACCTACCCCGGCGCCTGACGGCGCCGGGGTTTGGACACGGGCAGGCTTGAAACGGATCGCGCACCCTGAGGTCTGATCGAACGGGAGGGCGGTTCCGAACGGGACAAAATCTGGTGGAGCTGAATGGATTACGAAAACAAGGAAGACCACTTCCAGAAGCGCGGAAATCTGTTTCTCGAGATATCGGCGATCATGATCTTCGTGCTCCTGATCCTGTTTGCCGGGGTGGTGTATCATTTCTACACGGAAGTGAACCGGCTTTACGATGACAAGCAGGCGCTTCTCACCCGGATCGAGGCCAATGGGCAACAATTGGCAATTCTCCAAGACGACCGCGACCTCAACCGTTTGCGGAATGAGCAGGCCGCTCTTCGCAGACAGCTGATGGACCTTGAGGGCAAACTGGATGCCGTACGCGCGAACAAAGACATGCAGATCAACGCGCAGCGCACGCGCATTGAAAACCTCGACAGACAGATTAAGGCAATTGCGAACAACGCCAAGCAGCGTAAACCGGAAG
>JBCDEN010000242.1:0-6236 GCA_039179715.1 Pseudomonadota bacterium | reverse complement strand
AGGAGATCCCTGACTGGAATGTCCATTTTAGAGATCAGGTCAATGAGCTTTTCCCGGCTTGGCGGCGTGTTCAGGTATTCGATGACCTCGGGCTCGACACCGGCTTCCCGGATCATGGCAAGCGTGTTTCTGGAGGTCCCGCATTTCGGGTTGTGGTAGATCGTGATCGTCATCGTTCTGGTCCTGTCAAAGGGAAGTGGATTGAGGCGGGTTAAAGTCTCCAAGCCCGCAAATCCTGGGATTGTTCGCGCAGCAGTCTTCCATGAGGAAAGCCAGAAGATCTCGCATCCGGTCGTAATCAACCGCGTAGCGGATATGGCGGCCTTCCCGCTGTGCGCGCAGCAACCCGGCCCTCTCCAATGTCGTGAGGTGAAAGGACATGCGGGTCGGTTGAACGTCTAGCTTTTCGGCAATTGTGCCGGAAGGGAGCCCATGCGTACCCGCGCTCACCAGCAATCTGAATGCGGCGAGCCGGTCCTCCTGTGCGAGGGCTCCAAGCGCGGATATGGCTGCTGCCTGCTTCATATTTCGATATTACAAGAAATTTTGTAATATACCACAGCGAAAAACGCGTGGCTGACCAAAAAAATTTACATGGCTGCTGCCGCGCGCGCGGCCTGGTCGTAATTGCCGGACACCAGCCGCAGCGTCGCGGCCAGCCGGGACAACTCGCTTTCGTCGAGGCCCAGCGCCTTCATCGGTTCGATCAGCAATGCCTCGCGCAAGCGCCGGTATTCAAGGCACGCCGTTTCGCCTGCCGGCGTGATCTCCGCCGTTTTCTCCTTGCCGCGGCGACCGGACGAGATCAGGCCTGCCTTCTGCAGTTTTTTCATGGCGTAGGTCACGGTGTGCGTGTCTTCGATGTTCAGAACAAGGCAGATGTCGGACAGCGTTTTGGCCCGCCCCCTGTGGTTGACCGTGTGCAGCACGAGGACATCCAACGGGCCGAGGCCCTCGGACCCGCTGGCGGCAATGCAGCGGACCATCCAGCGATGATAGGCGTTGACCATCATGGTGACGGCAAATTCGATTTCCGAGAGAGCCGGCATTGCCCCGGACGCAAGATGCGCAGCAGATACGACGGGACCGATTGGACGATCACTCTTGGTTCCAGACTTTCCCGACACCGCTCCGACCTCTCCCTAGGGCACACTCAATTGCTCAGCATCGACTGCGGAAGCCAAAGAGCCAAGCCCGGGAAGGCAACAATCAGCACAACGGCAAGGATCATCAACAGGAAGAATGGCAATGCCATGCGCGCGACAGAGAAAATGTTCCGCCCCGTCATGCCCTGCAACACAAACAGATTGAAGCCGACCGGAGGGGTAATCTGGCTCATTTCAACAACCAGGACCAGATAGATGCCGAACCAGATGAGATCGAGACCGGCCTGCTCCACCATCGGCAGGATCACCGACGTCGTCAGCACGACGACGGAAATCCCGTCCAGAAAGCAGCCCAGAACAACGAAGAACAGCGTCAAGGCGATCAGGAGAGCGTAGGGCGACAGGTTCATCGCACCGATCCAGGACGCCAGTTCGCGCGGGATCCCCGTGTACCCCATTGCAACGGTTAGAAACGCGGCCCCGGCCAGAATGAACGCAATCATGCACGAGGTTCGCGTCGCCCCCATAAGGGCGTCAACGAAACTCTTGCGCGTGAGCGTGCCTGAGCCCCATGACAGGAGCAGCGACAGGGTGACGCCGATTGCGGCCGCCTCGGTCGGAGAGGCAAGCCCTGCATAGATGGAACCGATCACCCCGACAATCAGGCCGATGACCGGGAACAGGCGCCGCGTCGCCTTCAAGCGCTCAAGGAAGGGAATGGCGTCTTCTCTCGGCGGCATTTTTGACCTGTTCAGCAACGACCAGAAAGCAACATATCCCATGAACAGAACGCAGAGCATGGCGCCGGGCAGAACGCCCGCCATGAACAATCGGGCGATGGACTGCTCCGTCGCCGCCCCATAGACGATCAGGATGATCGACGGCGGGATCAGAAGCCCCAGCGTTCCCGACCCGGCGAGCGTGCCGATGGCGATCCGTTCATCATAGCCACGCTGTTTCAGCTCGGGCAAAGACATGCGCCCGATCGTGGCTGTTGTCGCGGCGGATGACCCGGAAACGGCCGCGAAGATGCCACAGCCAAGGATGTTCACGTGCAGAAGCCGCCCCGGCAGATTGCGCATCCATGGCGACAGCCCGGCGAACATGTCTTCCGACAGGCGCGAGCGGAACAGGATCTCGCCCATCCAGATGAACATCGGCAACGCTGTGAGATCCCAGGAGTTCGCCGCCCCCCAGATGGTCGTCGCCATGACCGGTCCGGCCGGCACCGAAACCAGTGCGATCATGGCGGCCAGCGCCACACCGAGGAGTGCAACGGCAACCCATATGCCCATTGCCAGGGCCACGAGCATTCCGAGGCCGAGGAACAGTGCGATCAACGAGAGGTCCATTATTCTTTCCCCTCGATCGGGTCGTCTTCAACGACCGCTTCAAAACTCGGCTCGCCGCCTGTCAGGATCTGCACGAGATCGTCGAAAAGGGAGACAGAGAACACCATCAGCCCGAGCGTCATGACAATCTGCGGATAGACGAGCGGAATGGGAATGATCCCGTAAGAGGTCTCGTTGTAGCTGTAGCTGTCAAATGCCAGCCATCCCGCATGCCAGGCAAAATAGGATGCCAATGTACAGGTCACGGCAACGGCCAGAACATTCAGAAACCGGCCAACTGAAGATGGCACCGCCTGGAGCAGGATCGAAACCCGGATGTGATCGCCATTGCGCAGCGTTCCGGCCAGTGCCAGAAACGAGGCACCAACCAGCAAAAACCCCGCAATCTCGGCAAGGGACGGCACCTGCAGGCCCAACGGTTCCAGGCCGAACAGTTTCCTTGCCCCGTCGAACACGCGTCCCATCACCTGGAAGACAACGAGGCTTGCGATAACAACGAGGCAGCAGGCAGCCAGAGCCGTTGACGCCTGATACAGCGAATTCAAAGCCTTACGCATCGGTTTCCCCTACCGGATAAGCAGCTTGTTGAAAAACGCCGGGCTCTTGCAGCCCGGCGTTCATGCTGTCTTTTTTAGTTCTTGTAAGCTTCGAGAACGGCGGCACCGGCTTCACCGGCATTTTCCTGCCATTCGGCAGCCATGGTTTCACCGATTGCCGCGAGATCTTCAATCAGCTGCGTGCTCGGCTGGACCACCTTGATCCCGTTTTCGATCAGAACCTTGGTCTTGGTTTTGGTCTCGACCTTGGAGGCTTCCCAGCCGCGCTTCTCTGCAAGTTCGGCAGCTTGCCGCACAGCGGCCTTTTCCTCCTCGCTCAAGCCGTCGAACGCCCGCTTGTTGACGATCACCATGTTCTTCGGCAGCCAGGCCTGGGTGTCGTGGTAGTGCGTCAGGAAATCCCAAGCCTTGGAGTTCGCGCCGGTAGACGGCGACGTGATCATCGCTTCCACGCGCCCGGTGGAGAATGCAGTCGCGATATCCGGCACTTCGACCTGGGTCGGCACGGCACCGGCAAGCTGTGCGAGACGCTCGGTCGCCGCATTATAGGCGCGGAACTTGAGACCTTTCAGGTCCTCACCTGCGACAACTTCCTTCTTCGCGTAAATGCCTTGCGGCGGCCACGGCACGGCGAACAGAAGCTGCAGGCCCTGCTCACCCAGCTTTTCCTCCAGACCCGGTTTGGACGCCTGATAGAGTTTCCATGCCTTGTCATAGGACGGTGCCAGGAAGGGAACGGAGTCAACGCCGAACACGGCGTCTTCGTTGGCGAGACGGGACACGAGGACCTCACCGATCGGCGCCAGGCCCTTGCGCACGGAATTCTTGATTTCCGGATGCTTGAACAGGGACCCAGCGGAATGAACCGTGATCATCAGGGAACCATCTGTCTTTGCTTTGACGTCATCGGCAAATGCCGAGATGTTCTGCGTGTGGAAATTGCTGTCGCCATAGGGGGTCGGCATGTCCCACTTGGTCTCGGCAGATGCAGCGGCAAGACCTGCAAGTCCAAAAACGGCAGCAGTCGCCAGCCGAAGACCGGCTTTGTTCAAAATACGTGAATGCAGCATGAAATTCTCCTCTTGGAAGCCGGACCCATCCCGGCCTGATGCTGTGTCCGGTGCCTTGTTCTCAGCACCTGGGAATTGCGCATCTGAGGCGAAGCTAGACTCAAAAACTCAAAACATCAACGTTTTATCGATAAATTATCATTGAAAAGCCAATGGCAGATCGCACTTTCTTCTTGGAAACGAATTGTCTAGCGTCGCTAATTCATTGTGGGAGAAGAAAAAAGTGCTGCAGACGACCGGGGAAAGCCGCTCTATGACGATCGCGGGCAGTTTGCTTCTTGTCGTGGTAATCGTCGCAGCGGCCGCACTCAGGCTCACCGATCTCGACAGGACAAGCATCTGGTACGACGAGGCCGTCAGCTGGAGCCAGTCGAATGGCACCCTCTCGGCGCTGCTTGCCTCCGTGGCTAGCGACAACTATCCCCCGCTTCATAACATCATTCTCTGGCTGACAATCCCGGTCATCGGCGACAGCGAAACAGCCCTTCGTCTGCCTTCGGCCGTCTTGGGCGTGGCGGCGGTATTGCTGACTTACCTGGTCGGCAAAGAACTGGCAGGCCGCGTTCCCGGCCTCACCGCGGCAGCCCTGCTTGCCCTGTCGCCGTTCCACATCTGGTACTCAACGGAAGCCCGCATGTACGCGCTTCAGGCGGCTTTTGGTGTCGTGTATCTGCTTGCGACACTGAAGGTCCTGAAGGCCCCGTCGGCACTCTGGCTCACCTTGCTCGCCGTCTCCGGGGCCCTTTTTCTCTACAGCCACGTCTACGCAATCCTCACCTTCGCTTCGGTCGGAATAGTCTGCGCCGTGCTCACCGCGCGGGGTCTGGTCTCCGGACACCCTCTTGGCCGATCGCATGCCCTTCACGCCTGCCTGGCAATGGGGATCAGCACCCTTGTCTTTCTCCCCTGGCTGTACCTGCTGGCAGTGCGCGCAAATTCCGTCGCCGAGGCGGGCTTCTGGATCGCCTTTCCGAACGTCCAGTTCCTGAAAACCCTGATTTTCGGCATCACCGGGTCTCTGGCTCTGTTCTGGTTGCTGGTCTGCCTGGCAGCGCTCTGCATTCTGCCGGCGCCCCTTCGATCCCGCCCGCAAGAACCGCCCTCAACCCTGAACCCGCGCATGCTCACGGTCTGCGTCACCTATACGTTCGGCCCCGTGGCGCTCGCCTACATTTACTCCCTGCTTGTTCAGCCGATCCTTTTCGACCGCTATCTCATTGCATCCTGGCCGGGTCTGCTCGTGCTGGCATCTGCCGGCGCACATCGCATCGTCCCGAAAATAGCGCCTGCCGCACTCGTCGCCGTCGCCCTGTTTCTCACATTTCCCGAACTCAGGTTCACCTTAGCCGAGAAGGTCAGGCCGGACTGGCGCGGGATAACCGCAACCTATCTTTCAGAGCGGTCTGCCAATGACCGGCTCACGCTGTTCAAGGGGTTTGCCGCACCCGCTTTGGAATATTACCTCCGCGCACCGGACAGCTTCGTCACCGCAGACACACCCGGAGACATCCCGTCACCTTCTGCCTTCTCGGAAACAGGCAGTGACTGGCTGCTTGTGGTACACACCAATCCGCAAGAACTGGCCGACGCGAAAGAAGCGTTCGACACAGTCGAAGCCGAACGTGTCGCTCGCGCCTTTGGCTGGGGTGCAAGCGGTTTGTCACTATTCAGGAGACCGGCGGAAAACACGGTGGAGGTCATCCCTGAAAATGACAATTAAGACACTGACATGGATGGACTTTCGCAATTCTAACACAGATTTCAGAATTTTTTCATCGACAATTTATCGATAAAATGTCAACGTAAAGCCACTGAGCTTGAAATCAGAATGGACCGAAGCTGAAACGCCGCGAGAATTTCAGTTTGAAACACCAGAGGAAAGAAAATGACAGCGAAGTGGGACTTTTGGATCGACCGGGGCGGCACCTTCACGGATATCGTCGGCCGTTCGCCGGACGGAACGTTGTACCCGCACAAAGTTCTGTCGGAGAATCCGGAAGCCTATCGGGACGCCGCGATCCAGGGTATCCGCGAACTGCTCGGTGTTGAAAAGGGCGCGCCCATACCGTCCGAGAAGGTCGCGGCCGTCAAGATGGGTACTACGGTGGCGACCAATGCCCTTCTGGAGCGCAAGGGGGAACGCACGGCGCT
>JBCDEN010000426.1:0-4334 GCA_039179715.1 Pseudomonadota bacterium | reverse complement strand
GAAAAGGGCGCTCCGTGCCCGACCGTGATTACATATTACTCCGACAAGTCCTTCACATTCGAAGTGAAGACGGCGCCGGTGTCCTTCTTCCTGAAGAAAGCTGCAAAGCTGCAGAAGGGTTCCCAGACCCCTGGCCGCGGAACGGTCGGATCGGTCACGCGGGACCAGGTGAAGGAAATCGCCGAAGCCAAGATGAAGGACCTGAATGCCAACGACGTCGACGCAGCGATGCTGATGGTTGAAGGCTCTGCCCGTTCCATGGGCCTTGAGGTGAAGGGGTAAGATCATGGCAAAGGTTGGAAAACGTGTTGCTTCTGCCCGTGAAGGCATCGACCGCAACAAGCTTTATTCCCTGGACGAGGCCATCGGCCTGGTGAAGGACCGCTCCAAGACGAAGTTCGACGAGACCGTCGAAGTGGCGATCAATCTCGGCGTCGATCCGCGTCACGCCGACCAGATGGTCCGCGGTGTCTGCGTCCTGCCGAACGGAACCGGCAAGAACGTTCGCGTTGCCGTGTTCGCACGGGGCGACAAGGCTGACGAAGCCAAGGCAGCCGGTGCCGATATCGTTGGTGCGGAAGAGCTGGTCCAGGAAGTGCAGGGCGGCAAGATCGACTTTGATCGCTGCATTGCAACGCCTGACATGATGCCGCTGGTCGGCCGTCTCGGCAAGGTGCTCGGCCCGCGCGGCCTGATGCCGAACCCGAAGGTCGGAACGGTGACGCCGGACGTGACCGCCGCGGTCAACGACGCCAAGGGCGGTGCGGTTCAGTTCCGCGTTGAAAAGGCGGGTATCGTTCATGCCGGCGTCGGCAAGGTGTCCTTCTCCGAAGAGGCCATCCTGCAGAACGTCAAGGCGCTTGTGGATGCGGTCCAGAAGGCCAAGCCGTCCGGTGCAAAGGCTCTTACCTGAAGCGCATCGCGGTGTCGTCCACGATGGGCCCGGGTGTAAAGATCGACCTCGCCAGCGTTGCCGGCGAGTGATCCGGGCAACCGGATCGAATTGAGATTTCGGCCTTGCGGCCGAATAGACCCGGCGGGTTTCCGCCGGGTTGCCCTGTCCGAGACTGCAGGTGCCGGGAACCCGGCTTAAGCGATTTAGGCCTGCATAGATGGGTGAGAACCGAATTCTCCGCTTCACGCGGACAACCAGGTTCGAACCAGACCTTGCCGCGCGTTCCGCGTGAAGGTGAGGGGACAGGACCCTGAGCGCCGCCTCTACAGCGGTTCCGGGTTCGGAACCGAAAGCGGGCGGCAAAGGTAAACCGGTGGCGGCAACGCCATCAAATGGAGAAGGCAAGTGGAAAGAGCGGAAAAGCACGAGTTCGTGACATCTCTCAACGCCGAGCTGGAAAATACCGGCGTCGTTGTGGTCGCGCACTATGCAGGTCTTTCGGTTGCCCAGATGACCGCATTGCGGGCATCTGTGCGTGAAGCCGGCGGCTCTGTAAAAGTCGCAAAAAACCGCCTTGTGAAACTCGCCCTTAAAGGCACCGACCTTGAGCACATCTCCGACCTGTTTCAGGGCCCTACCGTTCTCGTCTACTCAGACGACCCGGTAGCAGCACCAAAAGCAGCCGTCGATTTCGCCAAGGCCAACGAAAAGTTGGAAATCCTTGGCGGTGCTCTTGGAACGACCAATCTGAACCCGGAAGGCGTCAAGTCTCTGGCAACCATGCCGTCGCTCGATGAGCTGCGCGCGAAACTGGTTGGCATGATCCAGACCCCGGCTTCCCGGATTGCTCAGGTTGTCAACGCACCGGCCGGGCAGCTCGCCCGCGTCTTCAATGCGTATGCCACGAAGGACGAGGCCGCGTAAGGCGTCCTAACACACTGTCTAACGTAACCGAACTGGTTCGAACTTAAGGTACTGAATAAAATGGCTGATCTTGAAAAGCTCGTAGAAGAACTGTCCTCGCTGACCGTCATGGAAGCCGCTGAACTCAGCAAGCTTCTGGAAGAAAAGTGGGGCGTTTCCGCCGCTGCTCCGGTTGCAGTTGCTGCTGCCGGTGGTGCTGCTGGCGGCGACGCTGCTGCTGTTGAAGAGAAAACCGAATTTGACGTTGTTCTGTCCGCTGCTGGCGACAAGAAAATCAACGTCATCAAGGAAGTCCGCGCAATCACCGGTCTTGGCCTGAAGGAAGCTAAGGAACTCGTTGAGTCCGCTCCGAAAGCCGTCAAGGAAGGCGTTGCCAAGGACGAAGCTGAAGAACTGAAGAAGAAGCTGGAAGAAGCTGGCGCTTCTGTCGAGCTGAAGTAACAAAGGCTTTTGCCTTTTCGCGGTCCCGGGCAACCGGGACCGTTTGCTGCCCCGGCGGGTCCGACCCGTTTCCGGGGCAAATGCACCACTGGGGTATGCCGCGTTTGTCTGCTGTGCCGCGCATGTCCCGGGCCCCATAACCCGGTCAGCTTTTCTTCCCACTGGAAGCTGATTGAATTTGGGGGACGGTTTTCCGAAGCGCCCGGGCGGACAGCCCGATTGGAAAAGGGGCGTTTCGGGAAGCCGTTACCCGGCCGATACGAGGAGCGACAATGACCCAAACGTTCAACGGTCGCAAAAAGGTCCGTAAATACTTCGGATCGATCCGCGATGTCGCGGCAATGCCCAATCTCATCGAGGTGCAGAAAGCATCCTACGACCAGTTTCTCCAGGTCGACGAGATGGCGGGCGGTGGCCGCAAAAACGAAGGCCTTGAAGCGGTCTTCCAGTCCGTGTTCCCCATCTCCGATTTCGCAGGGACGTCCCTGCTGGAATTTGTTTCCTACGAATTTGAAGCTCCAAAATACGATGTCGACGAGTGCCGCCAGCGCGACATGACGTTTGCTGCGCCGCTCAAGGTCACCCTGCGGCTGATCGTATTTGATGTTGACGAAGACACCGGTGCCAAGTCGGTCAAGGACATCAAGGAGCAGGATGTCTATATGGGCGACATGCCGTTCATGACGGACAACGGCACCTTTATCGTCAACGGCACCGAGCGCGTCATCGTCTCCCAGATGCACCGTTCGCCGGGCGTGTTCTTTGACCATGACAAGGGCAAGACCCATTCCTCCGGCAAGCTGCTGTTTGCCGCGCGGGTCATTCCCTATCGCGGCTCCTGGCTCGATATCGAATTCGACGCCAAGGATATCGTGCATGCGCGTATCGATCGCCGGCGCAAGATCCCGGTGACGTCGCTGCTCATGGCGCTTGGCCTGGACGGTGAGGAAATCCTCAACACGTTCTACAACCGGATCGACTACACGCGCCAGAAAGACGGGTCCTGGCGGATGCCGTTCGACGGTGCGCGCCTCAAGGGCACCAAGGCGTCCTATGACCTGATTGATGCCGACAGCGGCGAAGTCGTTGTCGAAGGCGGCCGCAAGATCACCGCCCGCACGATCCGTCAGCTCGGCGACAAGGGCGTCACGGCGCTCAAGATCACGGATGATGATCTGCACGGCCAGTACCTTGCCGAAGACATCGTCGACACGAAGACCGGCGAGATCTTTGCAGAGGCGGGGGACGAGATCACCGGCAAGCTGCTGGAAGAACTGGTGGAGCGCGGTTACACCGAACTGCCGATGCTCGACATCGACCATGTCAACACCGGTCCCTATATCCGCAACACGCTCTCCGTCGACAAGAACGAGTCCCGCGAGGACGCGCTGTTCGACATCTACCGCGTGATGCGTCCGGGCGAACCGCCCACGATCGACACTGCGGAAGCGATGTTCCAGTCGCTGTTCTTCGACGATGAACGCTACGATCTGTCCGCCGTCGGCCGTGTGAAGATGAACATGCGCCTCGACCTCCAGTGCGAGGACACGGTCCGGACCCTGCGCAAGGAAGACATCCTGGAAGTCATCCGGGTGCTTCTGGAGCTGCGCGACGGCAAGGGTGAAATCGACGACATCGACAATCTCGGCAACCGCCGTGTCCGGTCCGTCGGCGAACTGCTGATGAACCAGCTCAAAGTTGGCTTCTCGCGGATGGAGCGCGTTGTTCGCGAACGGATGACCGTTCAGGACATCGACGTAATCACCCCGCAGGCGCTGATCTCCATCAAGCCGATCATGGCCGTGATCAACGAGTTCTTCGGTTCCAGCCAGCTGTCCCAGTTCATGGACCAGACCAACCCGCTGTCCGAGGTCACGCACAAGCGGCGCCTCTCAGCACTTGGCCCGGGCGGTCTCACGCGGGAGCGTGCGGGCTTCGCAGTTCGCGATATCCACCCCTCTCACTACGGTCGAATTTGCCCGATTGAAACGCCTGAAGGCCCTAACGCAGGCTTGATTGGTTCCTTGGCGACCCACGCGAAGGTGAATCCCTACGGCTTCATCGAGACGCCGTT
>JBCDEN010000083.1:0-9971 GCA_039179715.1 Pseudomonadota bacterium | reverse complement strand
CCTTGGCGAAGCCTTGCGGCAGACGGACACATTTCCTAAGAATCCGGATTGAAAGCCGTTCCGGCGCGCACCTTTTGACCTTAAGGCCTACCACATGAATGCACCTGCTCCTGAAAATCGCGGCGGTCCGATCCCCGGCAACATCGAGGAAAAGAAGCAATCGGCACCCGTCTGGTTTGAGAGCCTGCGGGACAGGATCTGCACAGCATTCGAAGACCTCGAAGATGACATCGGCGCGCGCTCCGGCCCCCTGTCCGACCTGCCGGCAGGCCGGTTCGAGCGCACGCCCTGGGAACGCACCGACAGCTCAGGCGCGAAAGGCGGCGGCGGCGTCATGTCCATGATGCACGGCCGCGTCTTTGAGAAAGTCGGCGTTCACGTCTCCACGGTTCATGGCGAATTCTCCCCGGAGTTTCGTGGACAGATACCGGGGGCGTCGGAAGATCCGCGTTTCTGGGCATCCGGCATCAGCCTCATTGCGCATTTGCACAATCCTCACGTACCGGCGGTCCACATGAACACGCGCATGGTCGTGACGACACGCCAATGGTTCGGCGGCGGCGCTGACCTGACACCTGTGCTGGACGCCCGCCGGACGCAGGAAGACCCGGACACGGTCGCATTTCACGAGGCGATGCGGTCAGCCTGCGCGGCGCATGAAGTTGCCGACTATGACGCGTTCAAGGCATGGTGCGACGACTACTTTTTCCTCAAGCACCGGAACGAGTCGCGCGGCATCGGCGGCATCTTTTACGACTATCTTCACAGCGGCGACTGGAACGCGGACTTCGCATTCACCAAGGCTGTCGGCGAGGCGTTTCTGGGTGTCTACCCGGAACTCGTCAGGAAAAACTTCGAAAAGGGATGGTCTGATGCCGAACGGGAAGAACAGCTGATCAGGCGCGGCAGATATGTGGAATACAATCTGCTCTACGATCGCGGCACGATTTTCGGGCTGAAGACCGGTGGCAACGTTGCCTCGATCCTGTCTTCCATGCCCCCGGTCGTTAAGTGGCCCTGAGAACCTTTCGGGCGGTCAGGCCGCCGGGGCTTCCCGGGTGACAGCACCGAAGGCGCGCCCGAACAGCATCTGGGAAAGGCTTGCCACGATTTTCTGATCGAGCTTCGGTCCCATGTCCTTCAGCATCGCCACGGCAGTGCGCGAGGGCACGCTTTCGCGGTAGGAACGCTGCTCGGTAAGTGCAACGAAAATGTCGCAAACCGTCAGCAGCCGGACTTTCGGCACAAGCTGATCGCCGCGCAGACCTTTCGGATAACCGGATCCGTCCAGCATTTCGTGGTGCTGAATTGCCATGCGTTTCACGTCCGGAGACACTTCCAGTCTCGATTTCAGTATGTCTCTTCCGAAGACCGGATGCTTGTCGATGATGTCGCGTTCTTGAGGTGTCAGTTTACCGGGTTTGTCGAGGATGGTCAGTGGTATGCGCATCTTGCCGATATCGTGCACCAGCCCGCCGGCAATGACTTCCTTGCAGTCTTCCTCGCTCCAGCCGACATGTTTGGCAAGCATGCCGGCAAGACCGGCAACCTGCAGGGAATGACTGTATGTGGCGCTATGATGGGTCTCAACCGCATTCAGCCAGCACGACAAGCCATCCTTCTTCAGCGCGGTGAGCATGTCCTCCGAGCTCTCGTTCATGAGACTGATGCGGATCTTGGCCCCCTCCACCGTCGACAGGCAAAGGCTTTCCAGGAATGTGTTGCTGGACTTGTAGGCTCTTACGGTGGTTTCCGGCGTCTTGTGCGGCAGCGCCGCAAGAAGGTCGCTGTCCATCAGTTTCTTGAGCTGCTTCAAAAAAAGCGCAAAAGGTGCGTCGCGTTCGATCGTCTCCGTCTTGCCGAGCGCTCCGGCCTGCATGACTTCGCGCCGGTTTTTCTGCGAAACGAGACAGATGACCGGGATGGCGGAAATGCTCTGCCAGGAAGACTTCAACGCCGTCAGCCCGGCATCGGTCGCCCCGAGCAACTCAACAACCGCCACCTTGCCCTCTCCGACCGTATTCGGCGATACCATGTCCATGTTGATGAGGCGGGCCGGAAAGAAAAAAGGCAGTTTCCTGACCGGAGAATGCAGCGGCAGCGGCCCATCTGAAATGAGAACTATTTCCATCGATCGACTCGTTCGCGCCCTCAAAACATGTGCGACTTGAAATACAGGTGGTTTCCTAAACGGAACGGCAGCAGATATCTTGCAGATATTACTTTTAAAATTTCGCTAAGACGCCGTCCCGGCACGTTCGAGCAGGTCTTCTTTGCTCAGTGCGAATTCGCTGTCGATCCACTCTTCTTCCAGCCGTTTCAAAAGCGCGCCGAGTTCCGGTCCGGCCTTGTGCCCGTTTGCCATCAGATCCGCACCTTTGAGCGGAAACACGGGGATGTCCCGCGAGCCGAAATCGGACAGCAATTCCTCGAAATGGCCGCTGGCATTCCTCTTTGCCGCGATCTGCGCAGACCAGACGGCCAGCAAGCCATCGATTGCGCCCTGGCGCCCGAAGGCATAGGTCATGGCCGCGGCACTCGGGTTTTCACCCGGCTGTAGCAGCCTTTTCTTTGCGCCCCAGGCCGTTTCCATGCGTTTGCGCTCGCCGTTCGAAAGCCGGAGGCGGTCGGATATTCGGGTGATGTCCTCACGCACAAACCCTGCCAGCACCACAAGACCGAGTTCCGGCTCCCGCGTGTGGGGCGCAAGCCCGTCCAGCGACCGGAGCGCATCATAGTCGTCCACACGGGCCAGGCCGCCCGTCGCAATTTCCCAGAGACCGCAATCATTCATCATGCGAAGTGCGTAGGCGGCACGCGGCGCGCGCAGCAACCGGCGCATTTCGTGCCCGATACGTTCTGCCGACAGCTGCCGTAACCCGTTCCGCTGCCGGAGACACGCACCGAGACCTTCCGCGTCGAGCTCCCCCTCGCCGTAGGCAGCATAGATCCGGAAGAACCTCAGGATCCGAAGATAGTCTTCCCTGATACGGCCGTCGGCGTCACCGATAAACCGGACGCGCCGGCCGAGACAGTCCTCGAGGCCGCCAAGCGGATCATGGAGATGCCCGTTGCGGTCCACGTAGAGCGCATTCATGGTGAAATCCCGGCGCCTTGCATCCATTTCCCAGTCACGGCCAAAGACAACGCGCGCCTGCCGGCCGAACGTTTCGATATCCTCTCTCAGGGTCGTGACTTCGTAGGGGAATTCATCGGCGACGATCGTGATTGTGCCATGCTCGAGCCCGGTTCCGATCGCTTTCAGACCGGCGTCTTGCGCACGGGACATGACGATTTCCGGGCGCGCTGTCGTCGCGATATCGACATCAGGGACCGGATGATTCAGCAAGGTGTTGCGCACTGCCCCGCCAACAACCCGCGCTTCATCCCCGTCGCGCTCAAGAGCGGAGAACACGGCCTGAATGCCAGGCGCGCAAAGCCAGCCGGCTTTCGAGAGCTTTTCGTCAACGCCGAGGGTCATCTGCCTATTCGAAACCACCGGGCACGAAAACGCCATCCTTCATTTGCGTCGGCCGGTAATCGGACCCTTCCGGCCCGCGGTTCAGCGTGGACATCACCACGAAACCGGCAATCACAAGCACAAGCCCCGAAACGGTCAGCCATGCCAGCGGCCCGCGTGCCCAGCGGTCGGGGTCCTTGCTCCTCTTCGTGAGCCACAGCCAGATCGCGTAACACAAAAAGGGCAGCAGAAACAGGAGCAGGTGGGTCAGTGCAACACGCAGCATCAGCGATAAACCGTTTCGTAGAAGGATCTTATGATTCCGGCGGTAACGCCCCAGATGTAACGTTCGCCGAAGGGCATGGCATAGAAATAGCGCCGCTTGCCTTCCCAGTCCCGGCTTTGCTTTTGGTGGTTCACCGGGTCCATCAGGAAATTGAGCGGAACTTCAAAAACATCTTCGACCTCGTCCGGATTGGGACGGAACGGCCCGGCGGTCTGCAGCTTGCCGATGACAGGGATGATCTTGTAACCGGAACCGGTCAGGTAGGGAGCGAGCGTGCCGAGGGTTTCGACCTTGCTCGGCACCAGACCGATTTCCTCATCCGCTTCGCGCAGCGCCGCATCGACCGGCCCGGCATCGGTGGGGTCGATCTTGCCCCCGGGAAACGCGACCTGGCCGGCATGGGCCTTCAGGTGCCCGGTGCGCTGTGTCAGAACCACGCTGAGCCCGGCGTCGCGCTCCAGTATGCCGATGAGCACCGCCGCATCCCTGGGAGGCCCCTGCCAGCGTGCATAGGGAGGCAGGTCGGGATTGAGAACATGATCGCCGGTGTCAGGCTGCGCGGGCTCCCGCGCGGCAATGTCGAGCCGGTGCCGAAGATCTTCCGACCATCGGTTCAATTGAATTGCATTGTCCACGACTGGAGCGCTCATCCGGTAAGGTGCTCTGGTTTGCCTATTGTCCGCACAATCAAGTGGTTATTCCAATCATTTCAGCAAGTGCGCCCCGATCGCAAAAAAGCATCCGCCGCTCCAGATCCCGGTTTCACGACCCCCGGCAGCTTCACGCTCCACGATCAGCTCCGTCAGCTGATACATGAGCGCGCGTGTGAACAGGGCCTCCAGCCGGCCCCTGACCAGAACATAGGGTTTCAGGCCGCCGCTGTCCGTTTCTTTTTCAAATCGCAAGGGGTGGTCTGCGTTCACGTTCACCAGTTCACCGAGATTTGTCCTGAGCGTCAGCTCCTGGTCTTCCCCCGTCCCGGTCATTGCCATTTCGACGGCCAGGAAAGGAGCATCATCAACGGTGATACCGATCTTTTCGACAGGCGTGACGAGGTAGTGTCTGTCGTCGGCGTCCCGTCTGAGGACGGAGGCGAACAACTTCACCAGCGGCTGCCGGCCGATGGGCGAGCCAAGGTAGAACCAGGTTCCATCCCGGGCGATCGTGATATCGAGATCCCCGCAAAACGGCGGGTTCCACTTATCGACAGGCGGAGGCGATCTGTCCTTTCCATCCGCTCTGCTCATCAGGGCCTGCAGGCCTTCCGGCATGCTTGCAGCCGCAAGATTTTCATTTTCTGGCATGTGTTTCACGGTTCCAAAAAGAAGGTCCGGCTCCTCCGGAAAATTGCCGAGACATTAACTTATCCGTCGGTTGCCGGCCCTGGAACGCCTGCTTTAGGCACAAGCTTTTCCCCAGCACCTTGCAAAGAATCTTGGTCCTTTCCACTGTATGGCGCACAATTGCGCCTTATCTAGAGATTTATATGGTGTCAGACTGCATGAGTCGCAGCAACCAAAGACAATGCCCCGCGCCGCGCCAAGGTCCGGGAAAAGACAAGACGGGAAAGGTGATTCATGAGCGTTGTTTCCCCCTCCAGCCCCAGCGATGAGGATCTCGCCGCAGTAGCTGAAAACGCGGAACGGGCCGTTTCGCGCATCAGCGATGCCAAGGATGACATCGCGCGGATCATCTTCGGTCAGGAAACCGTCGTCGAGCAGTCGCTCGTGACCATCCTGGCGGGCGGGCATGGACTTCTCGTGGGGGTGCCGGGGCTCGCAAAAACAAAGCTTGTCGAAACGCTCGGCACTGTTCTCGGTCTGGACGCGCGCAGGATCCAGTTCACGCCGGACCTGATGCCGTCAGACATTCTCGGCGCAGAGGTCATGGAACAGGCGGCCGATGGCGGCCGTTCCTTCCGCTTCATTCCAGGGCCTGTCTTCTCGCAGCTGCTGATGGCCGACGAAATCAACCGGGCCAGCCCGCGTACCCAGTCAGCGCTGCTGCAGGCGATGCAGGAGTATCATGTGACCGTTGCCGGTCATCCGCACGACCTGCCAAGACCGTTCCACGTTCTGGCGACGCAGAACCCGCTCGAACAGGAAGGCACCTATCCGCTGCCGGAAGCGCAGCTCGACCGGTTCCTCATGCAGATTGACGTTCACTATCCCGATCTAGAGGCCGAACGCCGGATCCTGCTGGAGACAACGGGCGCGGATCAGGCGGAAGCACGGGTTGCCATGAACGCCGAGGAACTGATCGAGTACCAGCAGCTGGTGCGCCGCATGCCGGTTGGTGAATCTGTTGTCGAAGCCATCCTGAAACTGGTCCGCTCCGCACGGCCGGATGACAGCTCCTCCGAAAGCGACGTGACCAGGCTGATCGCATGGGGTCCGGGGCCGCGTGCCAGCCAGGCCCTCATGCTGACAGTCCGTGCGAGAGCCCTTGTGGATGGGCGTCTGGCGCCGTCCGTGGACGATGTGCTTGCGCTGGCCGAACCCATTCTTCAACACCGGATGGCGCTGACCTTTGCCGCCAGGGCCGATGGGCACACTGTGAGAGACGTCATACAGCGCGTCAAAGCGACAATCGCCTGAGACCAAGTCTTTCACAGGAGCCCCAGACCACATGGACCCCCGGACAAACAAGGCAGGTATTGATCAGGACGCGTGGCCCAGCGTCATTGGCGAGGCGAGATCCGTCGCCGATGCGTTGCCGGATCTCCTGGTCGAAGCAAGCCATGTCGCCAGCTCAATCATTGCTGGCTGGCACGGCCGGCGCAGGGCCGGTCCGGGTGAAAGCTTCTGGCAGTTCCGCCCCTTCAACATGGGCGAACCCGCCAAACGCATAGACTGGCGCCGATCGGCACGCGACGACCATTTGTATGTGCGCGAGCGCGAGTGGGAAGCCGCGCATACGGTCTGGCTGTGGTCCGACCTGTCGTCTTCGATGGTGTTCCAGTCCCGCCTGTCCGAGGTCAGCAAAAGGGACCGGTCCATCGTGCTGATGCTGGCACTGGCCGACATGCTGGCGGAGACAGGCGAGCGGATCGGGCTACCCGGACTGACACGGCCCTTTTCCGACAGACGCGCGGCGGAACGGCTCGCCGACGCCCTGGCCCATCTTTCAAAACCGGTCGCCTTTCCCGATACCACATCGGTGAAGCGCTTTGCCGACGTGGTTCTTGTTTCAGATTTCCTCGATCCGCTGGACGATATCGCCGAATGGGTGGCGCGCGTTGCCGGTACCGGAGCGAAGGGCCACCTGGTGCAGGTGCTCGATCCGATCGAGGAGACTTTTCCGTTTGACGGCCGGATCGAGTTCACCGACCCGGAACTTGGGACACGGCTGACCGCGGGCCGCGCCGAAAACTGGCGCGAGGATTATCACAACAAGCTTGAGGCGCACCGCGCCGAGGTCCGGGACATGGCGCGCCGCGCGGGCTGGACCTACGTGCTGCATCACACCGACCGGCCGGCGGCCGAACCGCTTCTCGTCCTGCACAGCGCGCTCTCCGGCGCGCTCGATGTGATGAACAGGGGAGGTATGTGAACCGATGTTTGCCGGCCTGCCCCTGACATTCACCGCCCCTTGGATCCTTGCGGCCCTGGCGCTTCTGCCGGTCATCTGGTGGCTGCTGCGCCTGACACCGCCGCGTCCGCGCGAAATCGCGTTTCCGCCCACGCGCCTGCTTCTCGATATCGACCAGCACGAGGAAACGCCGCAGCGAAGCCCGTGGTGGCTCACCTTGCTGCGACTGCTTCTTGCCGCGATACTGATCATCGCCCTGGCCGGTCCGGTCTGGCGCACATCCGAGCCCGTTGCCACCGGTGACGGCGTTCTCTGGCTGCTGGTCGACAATGGCTGGACCTCCGCCAAGAGCTGGGACGCGCAACTCAGCACCGCTGAACAGATCCTTGCAACGGCCGAACAGTCCGGACAGCCGGTCGTTTTCGTCGCCACTGCGGAAGGCCCCAATCAGAGTTTCACACCGGAAGCCGCAAGTGCGGCACTTGAGAAACTGCGCGCGCTGGAACCGCGTCCTTATCCGCCGCAGCGCAGCGAACTGAATATAGGCCTGCGCAAGGCCGCGCAGGATGTCATGCCGGGAGCGATTGTCTGGCTCTCCGACGATACCGAGCTGGAAGGTCCGTTCATGACCGACCTCGCCACGATGACCGGGAATGTCCCGGTCACGGTCCTGACAGGCCTCGACACGCCCATGGGTCTGAAGGACCTGCAAAACGATACCGATGCGCTGTCTGTTACCGTGGTCCGCCACGAAGAACAGCCGCTCGGGACCGCGAATGTGAGGGCACTCGATCTGAAGGGGTTGGTTCTCGGCGAAGTGCAGGCCAGCTTCGACGCTGGCAGCACCGAGACGACGGCGCGGTTTGAACTGCCCAGCGAGTTGCGCAACGACATTGCCCGTGTCGAAATCGCCGGAGAAGCGGCTGCCGGTGCCGTCCAGCTGGTCGATGACAGCTGGCGCCGCCGCACCATTGGTCTGATTTCCGGTCAGTCGGGAGATCTGGACCAGCCTCTTTTGTCGCCGGTCTATTATCTTGAACGGGCATTGTTGCCGTTCTCCGATATCCGCCGGTCGAAGGACAGCGACATCGCCGCCACGGTGCCGGAGCTGATCGACCAGGGCATCTCGGTTCTCGTACTTGCCGATGTCGGACGCCTTCCCGACACGACTGCCGCCGAACTCAGGGAGTGGATTGAAAACGGCGGCACGCTGGTGCGCTTCGCAGGTCCGCGCACGGCCGGCGGCAGCGATGATCTGATCCCCGTGCGCCTGCGCGAAGGAGATCGGTCGCTCGGTGGATCGCTCTCGTGGAAACAGCCGCAGCACCTTGCGGATTTCCCCGACGATTCTCCCTTCTTCGGACTGAAGGTGCCGGAGGAAGTGACGGTCAACCGGCAGGTGCTGGCGGAACCGACATCGGACCTGCCCGAAAGAACCTGGGCGATGCTGGAGGACGGCACCCCGCTCGTGACTGCGGCGCCAATCGGGGCGGGCAGCGTTGTTCTTTTCCATGTGACCGCCGACTCGGCCTGGTCCAACCTGCCGCTTTCCGGTGTGTTCCTGAACATGTTGCGCAGGATCCTTGCTGTCTCGAATGTCGCCGCCGCTTCGGAAACGACGGATGACAGCACCTCGGCATCAAGCGTTTTGCCTCCTTTGCGCCTCCTTGACGGCTACGGCCGGTTCAGCGCGCCACCGGTCGAGGTCACACCTGTGAGCGCGGCGGAATTCCGCGAGGCGGCTGCCAGCCGCCGCACACCGCCCGGCCTTTATGGAACCGAGGACGGCTTCCGCGCGCTCAACCTGATGGCTGCGGATGACACCCTGTCGACACTCGACCTGACGCTCCTCGGCGACAGGGCGACCAGGACCGCCTACCCGGCATCGGACCCGATTGACCTAAGGGCGTTTTTCTTCACGCTCGCGTTTCTGCTGCTCATTGCCGACGCGGTCGCCGTGTTCCTGCTTGCCGGCGGCCTCAGCCGCATCGGCTTGCGCACCCGCACCGCCGGAATGGCTGGCCTGCTTGCGCTCTCGCTGGCCGTTGCGGCAACCGTCGCAACGGCTCCGGCTGAGGCGCAATCGACGTCGGACGAGTTGCTTGCGCTTGAATCGACGCTGGAAACGCGCCTCGCCTATGTCGTCACCGGCAATCCGGAGATCGACGACGCAAGTGCCGCCGGTCTTGCAGGCCTGACCCGCTTTCTGGCCGAAAGAACTGCACTGGAACCCGGCTCGCCCGTTGCAATCGAAATCGCGAGTGACGAGCTGGCGTTTTACTCGTTGCTGTACTGGCCGATCGATCCGGCGGCAGACAAGCCGAACGACCAGACGATCGCGCGGATCGATACCTTCATGCGAAACGGTGGCACCATCCTGTTCGACACGCGCGATCATATCAACGCGTCCGCAACGGGGTTTTCATCGACACCGGCAACGCTGAAACTGCGCGAGATCCTTGAGGATCTGGACGTTCCGCCCCTGCAGCCCGTCCCGCCCGATCACGTCCTGACCAAGGCTTTCTATCTGCTCGATGCATTTCCCGGACGCTATGCCGGGAGCCCGCTCTGGGTGGAAAGTCTTGAGGAGATCGCGGCACGCGGCGACCGTCCGGTGCGCGCGGGCGATGGCGTGTCGCCCATCATGATCACGGGTAACGATTTCGCATCGGCCTGGGCAATCACGGAAGATGG
>JBCDEN010000451.1:0-4195 GCA_039179715.1 Pseudomonadota bacterium | reverse complement strand
GACCGGTTTCGAAACCTCGGCACCGTCGGCTACCTCGATCACCACGCCCCCTTGCACGAAGGCCGTGTTGAGCGCGACGATGCCGTCGTTCGGTCCGGTTTTCGGCGACGCAAGAAGCTGCGATCCGTGCTTACCGGCAAGTGCGTCGTTCAGATCGGTGACAGCAACACCTTCCGCGTTCAATGCGTCGACGTCCGACAGCTCCGGGACAAAGCTGCCGTTTGCAATAACGATCCGGTGACGCTCAAGGTCGCCGAACAGATTTTGGGCTACCAACAGATCCTTCGCGTTGGCGAGGTCGGCCTTCGAAACGAGCGGCGCCGCAGACTTCATGAACGCGCGCAGGTCGGAATACTTGTATTCTTCGACGCGGCGATGCGGCAATCCGCGATCCCGGATCTGGTCGACCGCTGCTTCGCGCAACGCAGAGACAGCGACTGATCCGACAAGGCCCGGTTTCGCGGTCTCGAAACGGTCGAAAAGGTCGCTTTCCGCCTGGGTGTGTCTGATGGGCATGCTGGCGTTCATTTCGCGTTGCTCCTTCAAGCCGCTGCGCCGACGTAGTCTGCGTAACCGTTCTTCTCCAGCTCAAGCGCCAGGTTCTTGTCACCGGTCTTGACGATCCGGCCCTTGGACAGAACATGGACCACGTCCGGCACGATATGATCAAGCAGACGCTGGTAATGCGTGATCACGACCATGCCGCGATCGGGTCCGCGCAGCTTGTTCACGCCGTCGGACACAACCCGCAGCGCGTCGATGTCGAGACCGGAGTCCGTTTCATCCAGAACGCACAGCATCGGCTCCAGCAAGGACATCTGCAGGATTTCAGCGCGCTTCTTCTCACCGCCCGAAAAACCGACATTGAGCGGACGCTTCAGCATGTCCATGGAAACGTTCAGATGGCCGGCCGCATCCTTGACCCGCTTCATGAAGTCCGGGATCGACAACACGTCTTCGCCGCGCGCCTTGCGCTGGGCGTTCATGGCCGTCTTCAGGAATTCCATCGTGGCAACGCCCGGAATCTCGATCGGGTACTGAAACGCCAGGAACATGCCGGCAGCCGCCCGCTCGTCCGGTTCCATCTCCAGCATGTTCTCACCGTTGAAGAGCACTTCACCTTCGGTGACTTCGTAATCTTCCTTGCCGGCCAGTACGTAGGAAAGCGTTGATTTGCCCGATCCGTTCGGCCCCATGATGGCATGGACTTCGCCTGCCTTGACGGTCAGGTCGACCCCGCGCAGGATTTCCGTTTCGTCTTCCGCGATGCGGGCGTGAAGGTTTTTGATCTCAAGCATGAGATGTTTCCTCGTTAGTCAGCGGGCACAGCAGCCCAAACAATCACATTCGTGCTGATGGGAAATCAGCCCACCGATCCTTCCAGGCTGATCGAAATCAGTTTCTGTGCTTCAACGGCAAATTCCATCGGCAGTTGCTGGATGACGTCCTTGACGAAGCCGTTGACGATCAGCGCCACAGCTTCCTCTTCCGACAAACCGCGCTGCAGGCAGTAGAACATCTGGTCGTCCGAGATCTTCGAGGTGGTTGCCTCGTGCTCGAACTGCGCCGATGCGTTCTTGCTTTCGATGTAAGGCACGGTGTGCGCACCGCAGTCCTGACCGATCAACAGCGAATCGCACTGGGTGAAATTGCGTGCATTGCTCGCCCGGCGGTGAGCGGAAATGAGACCGCGATAGGTGTTCTCGGACTTGCCTGCCGAAATCCCCTTGGAGATGACGCGACTGGACGTGTTCTTGCCCAGGTGGATCATCTTGGTGCCGCTGTCGATCTGCTGGTATCCATTGGAGACGGCGATCGAGTAGAACTCGCCGCGAGAATTGTCGCCGCGCAGGATGCAAGACGGGTACTTCCAGGTGATCGCCGACCCGGTTTCGACCTGGGTCCAGGAAATCTTGGAGTTTCTGCCGCGGCAGTCGCCGCGCTTGGTGACGAAGTTGTAGATGCCGCCCTTGCCGTCCTTGTCGCCCGGGAACCAGTTCTGAACCGTCGAATACTTGATCTCGGCATCGTCCAGAGCGACCAGTTCAACCACGGCGGCATGCAACTGGTTCTCGTCGCGCTGCGGCGCGGTGCAGCCTTCCAGATAGGACACGTAGGCGCCCTTGTCGGCAATGATCAGCGTGCGTTCGAATTGACCCGTATTCTGCTCATTGATGCGGAAATAGGTCGACAATTCCATCGGACAGCGGACGCCTTCGGGAACATAGACGAACGAACCGTCCGAAAAGACTGCGGAGTTCAGCGTCGCATAGTAGTTGTCCGTCACCGGAACCACCGAGCCAAGGTATTTCCGGACAAGATCCGGATATTCGCGCAAGGCCTCGGAAATCGAGCAGAAAATGACGCCTGCCTTTTTCAGCTCTTCCTTGAAGGTGGTCACGACGGAAACGGAATCGAAGACGGCATCGACGGCGACACGGTTCTTGGGTTCAACGCCGGCCAGGATTTCCTGTTCCGCAAGCGGGATTCCAAGTTTCTCGTAAGTCGCCAGCAACTCCGGATCGACCTCGTCAAGGCTCTTCGGTCCCTCGACCGATTTCGGAGCGGCCCAGTAATAAAGGTCGTCGAAGTCGATCTTGGGATACGACACGCGCGCCCAGTCCGGCTCTTCCATCTGATTGAACCGGCGCAGCGCGTCGAGCCGCCACTGCGTCATCCACTCCGGTTCTTCCTTTTTCGCGGACAAGAACCGGACCGTTTCTTCCGAAAGACCCTTGGCGCCTTTTTCCGACTCGATGTCGGTTACAAAGCCGTATTTATACTGGTCGACATCGATAGCTTTCACCTGATCGATGGTTTCCTGTACAGCTGGCATCCCTTGCCTCCATCTGGCGGACCTTGTCCGCGTCTTGAACACAAACCGGCTCCCTGTCGGGTCCGGTTATATCTTTGGCGGTTTCCGCCGAATTTCTGAGTCACGCAGCCCTGCTGCGCGCCTCCGGGTTGAGCCTGTCGACGACAGCCGGCCAGAGCTCGAGAAAAGCGTCAATTTCCTCGGTCCGGGTGTCCCAGCCCATGCTGACCCGGATCGCACAGCGCGCGAGCGTCTCTTCCACGCCCATCGCGGTCAGCACATGCGACACGGAGACCTTTCCCGACGAGCAGGCAGACCCGGATGAAACTGATACGCGCTCCAGGTCCAAAGCGATCAGGGCTGTTTCAGCAGGAATGTCCCGCACCGCAAAACACGTGGTGTTGGCGAGCCGGTCAGCCCCTTCGCCAAAGATAAGTGTGTCTCTGCAGACCGATTTCAATCCGGTTTCGAGCTTTGATTTCATGTCCTGCAAACGCGTCACGGATTCCAGCTCCGAATGCGCTGCTTCCGCCGCATTGCCGAATGCGACGATTGCAGCGACATTTTCCGTTCCGCCCCGGCGCCAATTCTCCTGGCCGCCGCCGATCATCAGCGGAGTGGGCGTCCTCGACGTCGATTTTGCAACAACAGCGCCGATCCCCTGCGGTCCGCCGAACTTGTGTGCGGACAGCGTGATCGCATCCGCCTGCCAGCCGTCCAGATCGATTTTGACGCGGCCCGCGGCCTGGACGGCATCCACGTGGAAAAAGTGGCCGTGTTCACGTGCGATCGCCCCAACTTCGGCAAGCGGCTGAATGACCCCGGTTTCGTTGTTCGCAGCCATGACGGAGACAAGACCCGGATCGGTATCCGCAACGGCCTGCCGCAGCGCTTCGAGATCTACGACGCCAGCGGCGTCGACCGGCACGATGACCTGATCCGCCACGGCGAAGCGGCCACCCGTCATCACGGAAGGATGCTCAACGGCACTGATGAAGAGCTTGTCCAGATAAACGGGGGTGCCGCCATCCTGCCAGACGCGGGAAAGCGCGGTCATGTTCGCTTCCGTGCCGCCGGAGACAAAGGTAACCGTGCGTGCGCCTGTTCCGCACAGCCTTGCAACGCTGTCTCTCGCCGCCTCGACACGCCCGCGCGCCTTGCGGCCGTTTGAATGCACCGAAGATGCGTTGCCCGTGTCCTTCAGCACCTCGATCATGGCATCCCGTGCGCCGGAGCGCAGCGGCGCACCAGCGTTGTAATCGAGATAGATCGGGGCCGATAGACGCGGCATGGGACCTCAAAAGACAGGATCGACAAGTTTGACGGCGCCGAAATTCCGCTTTATTGCCAGACACATGTTCGAAAAACTTGAAATTTTTC
>JBCDEN010000370.1:0-4880 GCA_039179715.1 Pseudomonadota bacterium | reverse complement strand
GCTCAATCAGGTTGGCATCCGCGAGGCGGAGACAAGGTTGAAATCCTATCCGCACCAATTGTCCGGCGGTCAGCGCCAGCGCGTCATGATCGCAATGGCTCTTGCCAACGAACCCGACCTGCTGATTGCCGACGAACCGACCACCGCGCTCGACGTGACCGTGCAGGCGCAGATCCTGGAGCTCTTGAAGCAGCTGCAGCGGCAGCAGGGCATGGCCATGCTGTTCATCACCCACGATCTCGGCATCGTGCGCAAATTTGCGGACCGGGTCTGCGTGATGACAGACGGCAAGATTGTCGAACAGGGACCGGTGGCGGAAATTTTCGACAATCCGCAGCACGACTATACCAAGCACCTCCTGGCCGCAGAGCCCAAGGGCGAACCCCCGGAGACGGACAAGTCCAAGCCGGTCGTGGTGCAGGCGGAAGACCTGAAGGTCTGGTTCCCGGTCAAGCGCGGCCTGTTGCGAAAGACCGTCGACCATATCAAGGCAGTCGACGGCATCGATATCGAGGTCCGGCAGGGCCAGACACTGGGCATCGTCGGAGAAAGCGGATCCGGCAAGACGACGCTGGGTCTTGCGATCCTGCGCATGATCTCCTCGACCGGCCGCATTTCCTTCAACGGCAACGAGATCCAGCAGAACTCGTGGAAGCAGATGAAGCCGCTGCGCCGCGACATGCAGATCGTTTTCCAGGACCCCTTCGGCGCCCTGTCGCCGCGCATGTCCGTCGCAGATATCGTCGGCGAGGGTCTGCAGGTGCATTTCCCGGAAATGTCCTATGAAGACAGAGATCGCAAAGTCGCCCAGGCGCTCGTTGAAGTGGGGCTGGAGGCCGGCATGCGGCACCGGTATCCGCACGAGTTTTCGGGCGGTCAGCGGCAGCGTATCTCGATCGCGCGCGCGATGGTTCTGGAACCCAAATTTGTCATGCTCGACGAGCCGACCTCAGCGCTCGACATGAGCGTGCAGGCCCAGGTGGTCGATCTGCTGCGTGACCTGCAAAAAGCGCACGGGCTTGCCTATCTGTTCATCTCGCACGATCTCAAGGTCGTGCGCGCGCTTGCAAACGAGGTCATCGTGATGCGGCAGGGCAAGGTCGTGGAAGCAGGCCCCTCGGAACAGATATTCGACGCGCCGGAAACCGATTATACCCGGGCGCTCATGGCCGCTGCGTTCCGTCTGGAAACGGCACCGGAAGGCGTCGTGAACGCCTGATTTTGCGGGCGGAGCGGCGCTCGGGACACCGCAGACGTCAGCCCGCCTGAGAATCGGCACGATTGCCGGCAAAACGCCGGGCATAGGCAAGGGCCGCGGTTTCGTCCAGGGGCTCGGAGAAGAAGTAGCCCTGGCCAAGGTCGGCGCCGGTTGACAGGGCAAGATCGAGTTGGGCCTGGTTTTCAATTCCTTCAACGACCACTTCCTTGTTCAGCCCCTTCGCCATTTCCACGATCTTGACGAACAGGAAGTGTTTTTCTTCGTCTTGCGCAATATCCTGAAGGAACGAACGGTCGATCTTGATTTCGTCGAAGACCAGCTGCTGCAGGTAACGAAGCGACGAATAGCCCGTTCCGAAATCGTCCAGCGCAACCCGGATACCGGCAGCACGCAAGTTGCTCAGGCTCTCGTTCGCCGATGTGATGTTCTCCACGAGCACGCTTTCGGTGACTTCGATCGTGACGCAATCGGGGGCAAGGCTGACCTGCCTCAGGCACGCGACGATTTTCTCGGCAATGTGCGGTGTTCTGAAGCCGAGCGCGGATATGTTTGAACTTATCCTCACAGATGCACCTGTCTGGGACGATGCCCTTACGGCGAAGCGCGCACCGTTCATGAGTGTTGCAAGATCCAGATCGAGAATATTGCCGGTTTCTTCGGCAATCCTGACAAATTCGCTCGGGCAGACGGACTTCGAGTTCAGGTTCCAGCGTGCCAGTGTCTCGAATTCGACGGGCACACTGCTTGAAAGGCAGACCTTGGGCTGAAAGACGACATTCAGCTCGTCACGCTTGATGGCCTGGGGAAGCGCCGAGGTGATGAGCGATCGGCGTTTCAGATCCTGAAGAATGTTCTCGTTGAATTGGCAGAACTGGTTCTTGCCACCGTTTTTCGCCGTGTAAAGCGCCGCGTCGGTGTGTTTCAACAGGCCTGAAATGTCATGGATGCGCCCGGGCACGCAGACACAAAGACCGACCGATGAGCTTGGCTGAATCGCGCAGCCGTTATGCGTAACCTGGCAGCCGATGAATTCAACCAGCCGCGATCCGAGCGCATGCATGGACGGGTAGGTCGCCGATTGCGGAATGATCATCGCAAACTCATCGCCGCCCAGCCGGGCAGCCAGCCCGCCGCCTTCCACGGAAATCTGCTTGAGCCGGGTACCGACCGCCACCAGCAGCGCATCACCGGCATCGTGGCCCATTGTGTCGTTGATGGTCTTGAATTCATCTAGGTCGAGCAGGGCAATAAAGAAAGCCGTTTCAACATCCCCGGCACACAGTTCCTTCAGCCTGTCCATGAATACCGACCGCCGGGCGAGGCCGGTCAGGGAATCGTGCGAGAGAACGAAATTGGAATGGGCTTCGGCTTCTCTTTGCTGCCGTTCCAGCTTGACCTGACCTTCGAGCTCGACAATCGCCCGTGTCCGGCGATGTTCCCGGCTTGCCAGCAGTTGATAGCCGAACAGCAGCAGCCCGAAGGCGACCCCGGCATAACCAAGGCCGCGCACGACGTAGGACGTCAGATCCGATTCCACAACGAAGGCACCCATCACGTCTCCGACGGCGTAGTGGTCGGCGCCGAGCTCCTTGTTGTGGCAGGAAACGCAGACCTCGGATCTGGCAAAAGTCGGGAAGATCGAGCGTCCGATCACACGCCAGTCTTCGACGCGCAGCTCTTCGTGAATGCTTGCATCCCTGCTCCCGGCGATCCGGTCGATCTCTTCGGCAACATGCACAAGCGGTTCCGTGAGACCGAGTTCGGCACCGGGGCGGCCCGGAACCCTGACCGTTACAGGCGCATGGCTCGTGTTGCCGAGCCGCGCCTGGAGAAAGGTTTCAAGACCCATGCGCCGGAACGCTGCCGGCAATGGCATGCCATCGGAATGTTCTTCGGCATATTGACCGACAAAGGCCTCGGCGAGCTGGACGATCCTGGCTCTGTCATCCGCTTCGGTGCGGCTGAATTCCCAAAGGGAGACCGAAAAGAAGGAAAGGGCGAGCACGAGCGCGCCGGTGAAAACCAGCGATGCAGATCCAAGTGACTGGTGTCGAAACGGCCCCATCTTTGTCAATATTACCAATGCTACCAGTAATTTCGCTTAGTTTACACGATGCTCATTACTGAAATATTGAATATGGAACAGATTTTATTTTGGATTTTTGCTGTTTACTTAAGACTATTTTTACCCAACCCAGCACGTTGCAAAGAAGCCATTCTTTTCCTGGTCCTTGCCGATGGACCGGCGTGTCTTGAAACCGATCAGGCCATCGGCGCCGCCGACATCATGACCGAGACCTTCAAGGCGGACCTGAAGGTTGCGCACGGCCCCGCGCGTCGTGTCTTTCATTGGCTTCCAGCTGGCGACGAAGGGCTTGTTGCTGCCATACCGGTCCGCAAGGTGGCCGACAAAGAGGGCGTAGGTATCGCTCTCGTTATATTCCTTGAGAACGTAGAAGTTTTCCGTGGCAATGAAAGCCGGGCCGTAGCGGCCTGCCGGCAGCAGAATGTTGCCGGGGCGGTTGAGCTCATGGTCCGGAAACGGTTTTCCGCTGACACGTTTGACGCCCTCGCTGGCGAACCTGGAGATTTTCTGACGGTTGTCAGGGCCTTCGCGGGTACATGAAACCGTCTCCGGAAGATGCACTTCGTAGCCCCAGTCGCGCCCCTTTTGCCACCCGTGTTCGGCAAGGTAATTGGCAATGGAGGCCATTGTGTCGACCTGGGACGTCCAGATATTGCGCTTGCCGTCACCATCGAAGTCGACTGCATATTTCAGATAGGAGGAGGGCAGGAATTGCGGTTGCCCCATCGCACCGCCCCAGGAGCTGCGCATGGCCCCGCGTGACACGTCCCCGTTCTGCAGTATCTTGAGAGCGGCGATCAGCTCGCCTTTGAAGAAGTCGGCACGCTGTCCCATGAAGGCCTGTGTTGCCAGCACCCGCAGCGCGTCATGGGGGATCTTGGCACCGCCATAACCCGATTCGCGCGCCCAGATCGCCAGAATGATGCGTTTGGGAACGCCGTATTTCGCTTCGATTCTCTGAAGCGTCGCGGCATGTTTCTGCATCAGGCGGCGGCCGCCGGGGACAAGCGAGTTGAACTGGCTGTCCCGGAAATAGCGCTGCGGTGAGCGGAACTCGGCCTGGAAATTGATCTTGGGCGGTGCGCCCTTGCCACCCGGCCCGACCAGGCCGGGCAACGACGTATCGGGCGTGAGCCCTGCCAGTTCCCTGTCGAGCGTCGCCTGGGAAACACCCGCGCGTCGTGCCTCCGGGATCACGGTCTCGTTCAGGAACTGACGAAACTGGGCGTCGTATTTTCCGGCATTGGCGGTGCCCTGAAGGGCAAGAAGCGATATCAGCAGCGCGGCAAGGGCAATCGGCAGACCTCGGATCACGGCGGGCTCCAGCATTGATGTCTCGGCGGCAAGCTTAGCACGTTGCGCGGCGTAGTCCGACCTTGATCAAACCTCAATCCAGCTCAAATCGCGGGCCGCCTGTGTCGTGATCCAGTCCTTCTCGAACCGGTACCAGCTGCCGCCGCGTTTCTGGTCATGCGATCTGGAGATTTCCTTGCCCATCAGGTGACACATCAGCAGGGTGCCCGCTGCACCATGACCGGCAAACAGAACGGGTGTTTGCGGTGCGATCCCGGTAAG
>JBCDEN010000526.1:0-3628 GCA_039179715.1 Pseudomonadota bacterium | reverse complement strand
TATGCTGAGGATATCTGGAATACATCGTCCCTTCTGGACAGATCGTGAGGTAGGACATGAGCGCGACCGGTCATCGCCCCTTTCAGCAGATCAGCGACGGCAGCTTTGACGAGCCCTTTTCTGTTCTGGGATTGCACGAGACCGGCGGCAAGCAGAGCCTGACGGTCTTTCACCCGGACGCGGACAAAGTTGAGGCGGTCGACGCCCGGACCGGTGCGCGCATTTGCGCGCTCGTATCCCACGAGGCGGCCGGGATCTTTCATGCAGTGACCGATCGCGCGGATCGCTTTGCCTATCGCCTGCGTTTCAAACGCGGCGGCGACACCTGGGAGGCGGATGATGCCTACCGGTTTGGTCCGGTCCTCGGGGAACTCGACGAATATCTGATCGGCGAAGGATCGCATCTGCGTCTGTGGGAAAAACTGGGCGCTCATGTGATGGACCACGAGGGCACTCGCGGCACACATTTCGCCGTCTGGGCTCCCAATGCCCGGCGTGTCTCACTTGTCGGGAACTTCAATTCGTGGGATGGCCGCCGGAACGTCATGCGCAGATGCGGTGGCACCGGCGTGTGGGAAATCTTCATGCCGGACCTGGATGAAGGTGCTGTCTACAAATTCGAACTGACGGATGCCGGCGGCAACTTGCTTCCCGAAAAAGCCGACCCGTTCGGGTTCGGTTCAGAGCATCCGCCGAAAACGGCGTCGGTGGTGCGGGACCTTCACAGCTACACATGGCGCGATGACGCCTGGATGTCGGTGCGCGGTGAAAAGCAGCGGATCGATCAGCCGATCTCTATCTATGAGGTGCATCTCGGCTCCTGGCGGCGCATTCCGGAAGACGGCAACCGGTCGCTCTCCTACCTTGAGCATGCCCGCGAGCTTGTCGCCTATGCAAAGGACATGGGTTTCACCCACATCGAGCTGCTGCCGGTTTCCGAGCATCCCTTCGACGGGTCATGGGGCTATCAGCCCATCGGTCTGTTCGCCCCGACGATCCGCTATGGCACGCTCGACGAATTCCGCGCCTTTGTCGATGCCTGTCACGACGCCGATCTCGGCCTGATCATCGACTGGGTTCCCGGACATTTTCCGGAAGACGAGCATGGTCTTGGACGGTTCGACGGCACGCCGCTCTACGAGCATGCCGATCCCAAGGAAGGCTGGCATCCCGACTGGCGGACCTACATCTACAATTACGGCCGCACGGAAGTGCAGAACTTCCTGATCGCCAATGCGCTCTACTGGATGCGGGAGCACCATGTCGACGGCCTCAGGGTCGACGCGGTCGCTTCGATGCTCTACCGCGACTACTCGCGCAAAGACGGCGAATGGGTTCCGAACGAATACGGCGGACGCGAAAATCTCGAGGCGATCGACTTTCTGAAGCGTGCCAACACGCTTGTCTATGCCGATACGGACGGCGTCATGACAATTGCCGAGGAAAGCACCGCCTTTCCGGGTGTCAGCGCGCCGGTCGATGCGGGCGGTCTTGGTTTCGGCTTCAAGTGGAACATGGGGTGGATGAACGACACGCTCTCCTACATGAAGGAAGACCCTGTTCATCGGAAGTACCATCACAACAAGATCGAGTTCGGTCTGCACTATGCCTTCTCGGAAAACTTCGTGCTGCCGCTGAGCCACGATGAGGTCGTGCACGGCAAGGGATCGATCCTCGAGCGAATGCCTGGCGAGGGGGCCGACAAGTTCGCAAACCTGCGCGCATATTACGGCTTCATGTGGGGACATCCTGGCAAGAAGCTGCTCTTCATGGGATCGGAGTTCGGGCAGGGGTGGGAATGGAACCACAACGAAAGCCTTGGCTGGCACCTTCTGGAAAACGACCTGCACAGGGGCGTTCAAAACCTGGTGGGCGACCTCAACCGGCTCTATGCGCAAACGCCTGCGCTTTATGAACTCGACAGCAAGGCCGAAGGCTTTCAATGGATGGAGTCCAATGCCGATGAGTCGGTCTTTGCCTGGCTGCGTCGCGGCAGGCCGGGCACATCGCCCGTGCTCGTGGTCAGCAACTTCACACCGGTGATGCGCACCGGCCGGCGGATCGGGGTTCCGCATGAGGGAAAGTGGGTTGAACGCGTCAACACGGATGCCGAGGCCTATTGCGGAGGCGGGGCCGGAAATCTGGGGAGCGTCTCAGCCGAGGAGATAGCACATTCCGGACAGCCATTTTCGCTTTGCCTTACGCTTCCGCCTTTATGTACTCTGATCTTCGAATGTGAAGCACCGGACACCTGACCGGGCTGGCAACAGGGGAGGAAGTGGGATGTCGATGCAGGATCAACGCAGTCTCGCGCGGCAGGCGATGGCATTTGTCCTTGCGGGTGGACGGGGCAGCCGCCTGAAGGAACTCACCGACCGGCGTGCGAAACCGGCCGTTTTTTTCGGCGGCAAGACGCGGATTATCGATTTCGCTCTCTCCAACTCCATCAACTCCGGCATCCGGCGCATCAGCGTCGCCACACAGTACAAGGCCCACAGCCTCATTCGGCATCTGCATCGTGGCTGGAGTTTCTTCCGGCCGGAGCGCAACGAATCCATGGATATTTTGCCGGCGTCCCAAAGGGTCAACGAGGAGAGCTGGTATCTGGGTACGGCGGACGCCGTCTACCAGAACATCGACATCATCGAAAGCTACGCGCCGAAATACATGATCGTGCTCGCCGGGGATCACATCTACAAGCAGGACTACTCCAAGATGCTGGAGCAGCACGTGAATTCCGGAGCGGAGGTCACGGTGGGCTGTATCGAGGCAACGCTGGAAGAGGCCAAGGGCTTCGGCGTCATGGCCGTCGACGAGAATGACCTGATCACCGACTTCGTCGAAAAACCCGCCGATCCACCCTCAATGCCGGGCAACCCGGATCTGGCGCTGTGCAGCATGGGCATCTATGTTTTCGAGACGAAGTTCCTGTTCGATATCTTAAGGGAAGATGCCGCCGATCCGAATTCGAGCCACGATTTCGGCAAGGACATCATTCCCAAACTGGTCAAGAACGGCAAAACCTTTGCCCATCCCTTCAGCCGTTCGTGCGTGCAAAGCGGTCTTGAAAAGGAACCCTATTGGCGGGACGTGGGCACGATCGATGCGTTCTGGCAGGCCAATATCGATCTGACCGATTTCACCCCTGATCTCGACATCTATGATACCGAGTGGCCGATCTGGACGTACCAGGAACTCAATCCTCCGGCGAAATTCATTCACAACGAGCAAGGCCGGCGCGGGCAGGCCATTTCGTCGATGGTGTCCGGCGGCTGCATCATTTCCGGCTCCAGCCTGTTGAAATGCCTGATGTTCACGGGCGTGCGCTGCAATTCCTACTCGCGCCTGGAAGGCGTCGTGGCGATGCCGCATGTCGATATCGGCCGGAACGCGCGGCTGACAAATGTCGTCATTGACAGGGGCGTCCAGATCCCCCAGGACCTCGTCGTCGGCGAAGATCCCGAAATGGACGCGAAGCGGTTCCGCCGCACGGAAAACGGTATCTGCCTGATCACGCAGCAGATGATTGACAAACTCGAGGCCTGAACATGAACGTCCTCCTTGTTGCTTCCGAATGCGCGCCATTCGTAAAAACCGGAGGACTGGCCGATGTGGTCGGCGCTTTGCC